>JBDTIR010000629.1:0-7718 GCA_039936275.1 Isosphaeraceae bacterium
ATCTAAGCCGGGTCTTTGACGAGGCCCAGGCCCAAGCCGACCGCATGAAGGATGAGTACGTCTCGGTCGAGCACCTCTTGCTTGGCCTGGCAAAGGTGAAGAGCCGGGCGCAGGATCTGCTTGCCGCCCTGGGAGTCACCGAGAAGGACGTCCTTCAAGCCTTGCAGCGGGTCAGGGGCAACCAGCGCGTGACCGACCAGACCCCCGAGGACAAGTATCAGGCCCTGGAACGCTACGGCCGCGATCTGGTCGAACTGGCCAGACAAGGCAAGATGGACCCGGTGATCGGCCGCGATAGCGAAATCCGCCGCGTGGTCCAGGTCCTGTCGAGGCGGACCAAGAACAACCCGGTCCTGATCGGCGAGCCAGGGGTCGGCAAAACGGCGATCGTTGAGGGCCTGGCGCAACGGATCGTCTCGGGCGACGTCCCCGAGAGCCTTCAGAACCGCAAGGTCATCGCGCTCGACATGGGCGCTTTGGTTGCCGGCACCAAGTTCCGCGGCGAATTTGAAGAGCGGCTCAAGGCCGTGCTCAAGGACGTCACCCAGTCTGAAGGCCGGATCATCCTCTTCATTGACGAGTTGCATCTGGTCGTCGGTGCCGGCAAGGCCGAAGGCTCAATGGACGCGGCCAACTTGCTCAAGCCCGCTCTGGCACGCGGCGAACTGCGCTGCATCGGGGCCACCACGCTCGACGAATACCGCCAGCACATTGAGAAAGACCCCGCCCTCGAACGCAGGTTCCAGCCGGTCTTCGTCGGCGAGCCCAACGTCGAAGACACGATCTCGATCCTTCGAGGCCTCAAGGAACGGTACGAGGTTCACCACAAGATCAAGATCAAGGACTCGGCACTCGTCGCCGCCGCCAAGCTGGCTTCGCGTTATATCGCCGACCGATTCCTGCCTGATAAGGCCATCGATCTGGTCGATGAGGCATGCAGCCGCCTGGCGATGGAACTTCAGTCGGTTCCGACCGAGATTGACGTCCTCCAGCGCCGCAAGCTCCAACTTGAACTGGCCAAGCGGATGCTCGAAACCGAGACCGAGGTCCACGCCCTCGAACGCCTGGCTGAGGTCGAAGCCCAGATCACCGAGGTGGACAAGGAGCTTCAAGACCTCCGCCGCCAGTGGGAATTGGAGAAGACCGGCCTGGGCGACGTCGCCAACGTCCGTGAGCGGCTCGCCAAGGCCCAGCTCGATTACGGCAGGCTCTGGGACGAGATCCGCCACGACCAGCAGCGCGGAGTCTTGCCCGACGAATCGAAGTTCCAAGCCTTGGCCAAGCTCGACTCCGAACGCAAGGACCTCGAACAACGCATCAACACCGCCGAGCAAGCCGCCGACAACGGTCAACCCAAAGGGGGCGATGCGCACCGCTTGCTCAAGCAGGAGGTGGACGCTGAAGAGATCGCCGAGGTCGTCAGTCAGTGGACCGGCATTCCGGTGGCCAAAATGCTCACGACCGAACGTGACAAGCTGGTCAAACTGGAGGATCAGATCCACCTGCGCATGGTCAACCAGGAACCGGCGGTCAAGGCCGTTGCAGACGCCGTCCGCCGTAGCCGAGCCGGCTTGCAAGACCCGAACCGGCCGATCGGCTCGTTCCTGTTCCTCGGCCCGACCGGCGTCGGTAAGACCGAGCTGGCCAAGGCCCTGGCTGAGTTCCTGTTTGACAGCGAAGCATCGATGGTACGAATCGATATGAGTGAATTCGGAGAGCGACATAACGTCTCGCGCCTGATCGGTGCTCCTCCGGGCTACGTCGGCTATGAAGAAGGCGGCCGGCTCACCGAGGCGGTTCGCCGACGCCCCTACTCCGTCGTCCTTCTGGACGAAATCGAGAAGGCCCACCGCGACGTCTTCAACGTCCTCTTACAGGTCCTTGACGACGGCCGTCTCACTGACGGCCAGGGGCGCACGGTCGATTTCCGCAACACCGTGATCATCATGACCAGCAATCTCGGCAGCCCCGTGATTGCCCGCATGACCGAGGCCGGCGAGCCCGCAGACAAGGTCCGACGCGCCGTCCTTGAGGTGCTCAAGACCGAGTTCCTCCCCGAGTTCCTCAACCGGATCGACGAGGTCATCACTTTCCACCCGCTCGGGATGGTCGAACTGACCCACATCGTCTCGATCCAGCTCCGCAGGCTCGAAACCCAACTCGCCGAGGCCGGCTTGAAAGTTGAAGTCACCGACCTTGCCAAAGGCCGAATCGCCGAAGAAGGCTTCGACCCCGCCTACGGTGCTCGGCCGCTCAAGCGGGTCATCCAGCAACGTCTGGCCAACCCCCTGGCCACTGCTCTGCTTGACGGCCGAATCACCGAGGGCGGCATCGTCCGGATCGACTGGGACGGCCACGACTTCACGTTCATCCCCGTTAACCAGGTCGAGCCCGCCCAGGCTTGATCGTCAAGTGGTTCATCCGTTCCTATGAGCATGGGACGTTTTCGCCTAAGGTGGTTCCCGACCAAGGACCACCTTGGGGATTATCGCGGTTCGCCCCGAAATCACCAGTCTGAGTGTTCCGCCTGATCGCGGAGCAAACCGAGTAGCTCGATCAGATCCCCGACCAGCACGCCCCCAATGGCCCCAAGATAAACGGCCCGAAAGATCGTCAGGATCAGGATTTCGATCGTGGACGAACTCATGGCAAAATCTCCTCTTAACTATCCAGGGCCGAAACCAAACATGGCCCGGATCCGATCTCTTGAGAGGAGTTTACCGCTTGAGCATTAGCCCTCGATGAGCTGCGGATTAAATCCAGGTAAGGTTGACGTAACCTCAATCAAGGGGCGTGGTTAACAGGCTTGTCATTCCTGACGGCCTGCCTCGTTGACCTTGAGCCGGAACGGAGGGGGTGGGATTCGAACCCACGGATGGCTTGCACCATCTCCGGTTTTCAAGACCGGTCCAATCGACCACTCTGGCACCCCTCCAACGACGGACAGGACAGGACCGCAACCGGCCCCGCCCGATCTTTGACTGACCTTAAGTTACTGGCCAACTTCATCAATCACGTCTTCACTGACAAAGATCGACGCCTCCGCGGTCACGGCTAGCGCGATGGCGTCGCTGGGTCTGGAATCAATTTCGACGATCTCACCGTCATGCTTGATCCGAAGCTTGGCAAAGTAGGTGTGATCTCGCAACTCGCTGATATAGATGTCTTGAAGCTCACCGCCAAGGGCCTCAATTGTGGCGGCCAGCAAGTCGTGCGTCAAGGGGCGAGGGGTGCTCTGCCCGCGAACCCGACGATCAATACTGGTGGCCTCGAAGAAGCCGATCACGATCGGGAACGTACGATCACCGTCAACTTCCTTCAGGTAAACGATTTGTTGTTCGTTATTATCACTGATGATAATCCGGGTCAATTCCATCTGCACGGCCACGGCGTCGTCCCCTTTTAAGGGCTGCAGGAGCGTCTCGGTGCGCAACCCCCGTCAATGATAAAGGTCGTCACGCGGGCCGTCAACGAGGCGAACCACCTACAGGTTCGTCCAGAGTTGCCAGCAAGGCCGAAAGGGTTTCCCGCTGTGCCGAGAGTTCGGCCTCCTTGGCCCTTAGGGTCTCGACGACTTCGGCCGGAGCGCGGGTCAGGAAAGCTTCGTTGCTCAGCTTGGCGCGGGTGCCTGCCAAGGGTTTGTCCACGTCGGCAAGGGCTTTGCGGACCCTGGCGGTCTCGGCCTTCTTGTCGATCAGGCCGTCCAGAGGGAGGATGATTTCAGCGTCGGTCAGGACGGCGACGGCGCACCCTGGCGGATGGTCGGCCCGGGGGACGACTCGAATCGATTCGGCGTTGGCGAGTCCTTTGATCTGGCCGGCGCCCCTGGTCAGAGCGTCGGCCACTGAGCCAGTCGCCACGAAGGTGGGCGCGATCTTGGCCGATGGCGGGATGTTGCGCTCGGCGCGGAGGTTGCGCAAGGCCGTGATCTTTTCGCGCCAGTGACTGACAATCGCCTCGGCGTCAGGGTCGTTCCAGGTTTCGGGGTACGTGGGCCAGGACGCGATGCAGACGCTCTCGGCGGCGGTCTGGACCTCCATCGAGGTCGGATCGAACCGGCGAGGGGCGACCTGATTGAGCCCTTGCCAGACCTGTTCGGTCACGAACGGGATGATCGGATGGAGCAGGCGGCAGAGCCCGTCGAGCACGATCACCAGCATCCTTTGCGCAATCGGGCGGCGCGCCGGATCGCGGAGCCGCCCCTTGAGCAATTCCACATACCAATCGCAGAAGTCATTCCAGGTGAAGTCACGCAAAATTTTGGCGACCTCGGCGAACCGGAACGATTCCAGGCCCGCGGTCACTTCGCGGGCCACTTGATTCAGGCGGCCGAGAATCCAGAGGTCTTCCGACCCGTCGCCCTCGACGTCGTGACCGAGCCGATCCGGATCGTAGTCGTCGAGGTTCATCAAGGCGAACCGCGATGCGTTCCAGAACTTGTTGGGGAAGGTGCGGCCTTGCTCGAACCGCTCGGAGGTGTTGACCACGCGGCCGTCGGGGAGTTTGGCTTGCTCGACCGGCATCCGCAGGTCTTGCGTCTCGGTGGCGAGCGAGGCCAATGTGTAGCGCAAGGCATCCGCGCCATAAAGATCAATAATATCCACCGGATCGATACCGTTGCCGGCCGATTTGGACATCCGCTTGCCGTTGCCGTCCTGAATGACCGGGTGAATGAAGACGTCCTTGAACGGGACGTCTTTCATATTAAATTGACCGAAGATCACCATCCGTGCCACCCAGAGGCTGATGATGTCGCGGGCCGTCGACAGGAGGCTCGTGGGGTAATACTTCGCCAGTTCCGGCGTCTGGTCGGGCCAACCGAGGGTCGAGTGCGGCCAGAGGGCCGAGCTGAACCAGGTGTCGAGGACGTCAGGGTCCTGGACAAAGTGCCCGTTCCGCTCCAGTGCTTCGACCACTTCCGTATCATGCTCACGGAGAATACAAATGAAGTGATATGGAATATCTGGATCTGAAATGTCACCGTGAGTGACGTCCGAGGGTTTTCGATCCGTTTCGTCGATCCTCCCCTCTTCCTTCCATCGTCGGATCAATCCGGGCAACTCAGAACTCTCGAATTCGCCTTCAGAGGGCCGGGTCTTGTGCCATACGGGGATGCGGTGGCCCCACCAGAGTTGCCTGCTGACGCACCAGTCGCGCTTTTCGGTCAGCCAGTCAATGTAGCTCTTGGCGTAACGGTCGGGGTGGATCGTGACCTGCTTCGAGGTCACGGCGTCGATGGCGGATTGCGCGAACCCCGGGGAGCCGTCGGGGTTGTCGCCCATGCGGACGAACCATTGATCGGACAGGTAAGGCTCGATCGGCGTCTTGCTGCGGTCAGAGTAATTCAAGCGAGTAGCGTAGGGTTCGACCTTGATCAAGCGCCCTTGCGCTTCGAGGTCGGCCACGACCTTCTTACGGACGACCTTGCCCGGCAAGCCGGCATAAGGCCCGGCGTTCTCGTTATAGGTGCCGTCGGGGTTAAGTAGGTTGATCTGAGGAAGGTTGTGCCGTAGACCGGTCTGGTAGTCGTTCGGGTCGTGCGCGGGGGTGACTTTGACGCAGCCGGTACCGAACTTGGGATCGACCAGGACCGCGTCGGCGATGATTGGAATTCGCCTGCCGGTCAAGGGGAGGTCAAGTTCCTTGCCGATCAGGTGCTGATATCGAGGGTCATCAGGGTGAACGGCCACCGCCGTATCGCCGAGCATTGTCTCGGGTCGGGTGGTGGCGACGTGCAGGGTCTCACCGTTGGCCGACTCGGCGACGGGGTACGCGATGGTCCAGAGTTGTCCCTGAACGTCTTCATAATAAATCTCGTCGTCCGCCACGGCCGTGCGCAACTGGGTGTCCCAGTTAATCAGCCGCTTACCTCGATAGATCTTGTCGGCCTGAAAGAGCCGGAAGAAGGTGGTGCGCACGGCCCTGGCGCAGACGTCGTCAAGGGTGAACCGGGTCCGCTCCCAATCGCACGAACAACCCATCAGGCGCAATTGATTAAGGATGCGTTTTTCATACTCATGCTTCCATGCCCAGATCCGTTCGACGAGTGCGTCGCGGCCGAGGTCGTGGCGGGTCTTCCCTTCTTCTTCCAGCAAGCGGCGCTCGACGACCGCCTGGGTGGCGATGCCGGCGTGGTCGGTGCCTGGCATCCAGAGGGCGTCGAAGCCTTGCATCCGCTTCCACCGAATCAGGATGTCTTGAATTGTATTATTCAAGGCGTGACCCAGGTGCAAGGCCCCGGTCACGTTCGGCGGCGGGATGACGATCGTGTACGAGGGCTTCGGGCTACCCGGGTCGGCGTGGAAGTAACCGTGGTCGAGCCAGAAGCTGTACCAACGGCGCTGGGCGTCCTGGGGATCGTACTGCTTGGGGAGGTCGGCGGTGCTCATACCAGGTCCAAGGGGAATCGAAAGATCATTCAGGTGCGATCATGGCCGTAAGAGCCATCAAAAGGCAAGAGGTGATGCTCATACCGACGGCCCTCGGCCAGCGTCCGTTGATCCAGGCGGACGAGGCGAGCAGGGAGAAACCGCCCGCCGGGGCCATCAAGAGGAGCCGCAGAAGGTTCGCGATGCTGGGAACCAACGATCTCGGCATCGGGCCGGGAGCGTGGCGGCCGACGTACCAGACCATGATCCCCCCCTGGAGCAACAGGCCGACGAGGACCATGATTCCCGAGAGCCCGAACAGCGTGGCCGGAATCAAGCGGACCCGGAAGACCGAGGGTTCGGCGACCGGGTCGGTCGGCGGAGCGTCTGGGGGACGATACGGATTGTCAAGGTCGGTCACACCGTCGCCCCGTTTGACTTCAAGCCGCAGAAGGCCGCGAAGCTGCTATTCTTGTGCAAGACGTCCACCTGTGCAAACCCTGCCTGGCGGAGCCAATCAAGTTGTTCGACCAGGGGACGAGGCGTGTCCTCTTGCTCAATATAGGCAAATACGTGGTCGCGGTAGGTTTCGCCTTTGAACGTGGTCAAATAGTCGCCGTATCGTTGCCACATCAAGGCCTGTACGGCGGAAATCGAGTGCGCCACCAGATCGGCGATCCAGAGGGAACCTCCGGGCTTCAGCCAACGGTGGAACTTTTCGAAGACGGCCCGCCACTCCGCTTCGGTGCGCAGGTGATGAAGGACCATCGCCGCGAGAATCAGATCAAATTGCGCTTCTGGAAAATCGACTTCGCGGACGTCAGCCTGAACGGTCTCGACCCTCCCCTTGGTCTGGGCCGACACCCGAGCCGCGGCGCGGTCGAGCATGGGCCTGCTCAGGTCGAGCAAGGTCACGTCAAGACCCGGGCGGTGTTCCAGCAACCGAAGCGTGTAGTTCCCCGCGCCGCAACCGACGTCGAGCACCGAAACGGCCCCCGGGTTCAAGGCCGCCGCGCCCTTGGTCATCAGATCCATGACCAAAGGCGCATCAACCGTGGCCGTCTGGCCGGTGTCCAGGTTCGCGAACCGCTCAACGTCACGGTCGAAACGGTCTCGGATCTGTTCAGGCGTGGATTTATTCATTTTTTCAAGAGGAGAGATCAAGTCGCGGTCTGGATCAGGGCGGCGTCGGGCACTTTGCTCTGGCGAGCGTCCTTGGCCAGCTTGTGCTCGAAGGCGTCGATCAGGGCCAGCCAACTAGCCTCAATGATGTTTTCGGAGACGCCGATGGTTCCCCAGAAGGCCTCGGAATCCTTGGTCTCGATCACCACGCGCACTCTGGCGGCGGTG
>JBDTIR010000630.1:0-7860 GCA_039936275.1 Isosphaeraceae bacterium
CACAAGCAGGGTGGTTACTCGGATTTCGACCGCTACACGAAATGGAAATTCCGGGAGAACGACCAAGTCCGCCTGGCCACCGTCTGCCGAGAACTCGACGAGCGGGGCGTCCGCTGGGCCGTGAGCAACAGCGATACCCTCTTCGTCCGAACCTTATTCGAGGGCTATGCTATGCATTCGATCGCCAACAGGAGGGAGATCAATCTGAACTCCCGGGAACGCGATATTGACGAACTGCTCATCACAAATTACGAATTAGTCGGACTTGGATGAATTGATTTGATAGAATTCTACCAAACGAGCTTGAGGTTGCGGACCAGGATCGGCTGGTGGGTTTTGGTCTGAATCGTGAGCAGTTCGGGCAATGGGGCTGGCTTCCGTTCGGTAGCAACGACGCGGTCATCGACCCGGATCTGGAGGCCGTCCGGGTCGAGACGGACGCGAACCGTGTGAAAGCCGTCAAGGGATCGGGGCGAGGGGGCCAGGTTCGATCGGGCGGTACTCAAGGGACGGCCGACGACCTGGACCCCGGCCAGGGTTGCGGCCGACGAGGCCCAGAGGTCCATCGTCAGGTCGAACCGGGGCGGCAATTTGATTGGAATGGGGTAAGGGTCCGTCGGCGGGTGGGCGAGGCTCAGTCTGGTCAACTTGAAGACGCCATGCGCCGGCTGGAACAAACCGGGCTCGAAGGAACGAGGCGCAGGCGGTTGCCGACCCTGAAGGGTGACGCTCGACGCGATCAAGGTCAAGGCGACGAGGATCGTCGAGATTGCCCAGCACCACCAAGGCGGGGCGCGCTGTTCGACCGGAAACGGACACCGGACGAGCATCAAGACCCGAAGCGAGAGCGCGGGGCCGCCGAGACCGGTTTGGCGGCGATCGAGAATCGGCTCGAACCGGGGCGAAGCGTCGGCCAGGTCCACCAACGACGCGGCGTAGGTCCCGAACGGACCGAACCCGATTGCCGCCTGCTGGTCGGCGAGGAATTCCTGGTCGAGCCGCATTTGCTCTCGAATCCACCAGAGCGGCGGCAAGACGAACCAAATCACCTGAGCCAGGTCGCTAACCATTTTGAACCAGGGGTCGCGACGGCGTGCGTGGACCAGTTCATGGAGCAGGCTGAGTCTGAGCGGCTCAAAGGTCTCGGGCCGGTCCAACTCGACCGGGATCAGGATCGAGGGGCGCAAGGTCCCCACCAAAGCCGGCCTCGTCACCTTTGAGGAGACGCGCAAGCCGGGTCGCCTGCACCTGGGGAAGGGGATCGATTGATAGAGAGCGATCGTTGCCCTTGAAGGTTCTTGAGAATCGTGGAGTACCCGCCTCAAGGCCCAGACGCCAAGGATCAACCAGGCGAGTTTCAAGGCGGCGGTCGCCAAGGCAAGCCAGGTCAGGCATCGAAGGACCCAATGATTGATGGCCAAGGAGAGACCTGGCCCGGTCTGGCCCATTGCGGTCAAGCGATCCGGAAACCAGCGCTCGGCTCGCCACTCCCAAGGGAGGGTGAACCTGATCGGCCTCGCGAGTTCAAGAGAGGTGATTGACCTCAGACCGATCAGCGGAATTAAGGCGAGCGACGCCAACAAAGCCCCCCGAGCCAGGGCGCATCGGCGCACTGGCTGCCGGGTCATGACCATCACCAAGGCGACCGCGGTCAGAACCAAGGACGCGGCCAAGACGGCGTCGATCAGGAACCAGGTGAGTTGATCGACCCGGGACCCCATCGATTTGACTCCCTGATTTGGAATCCGCTTTGGTCTTGTGTCAGAGTCTGTGCCATAAAGGGGAGGGCGAGAGCCGGATGCTCCCGCCGAGCCGGATGCGGCTCCCACTCGGCGGGAGCCTCATCCTCCCAAAAATCCGACCTGATAGGACAGGCTCTTACTGGTTACGGGTCAGGCCCATGCCGAGCCAGGTTGAGAGGACCACGCCGAGCATGAACCCGTTGAGCAGGTTTGGGGCCAGGGTCTGGGCCCGTTCCAGGCCGATCCCTTCGGCGAGCCAGGGTAAGGCCAGGCCGGTCAGTCCCAGGCCGGCCAGGCCGACGGTATAGACCGTCATGACCAGGCGCGGCCAGCCTTTGGGAGATCGAAACAGGATCGACACGGGCAGGATCATCAAGAGAAAGAACCCGAGAGCAAACAGGGCGAAGATCGGTCCCGCCGTCAAGAGCATCGGCAAGGGAGCGACGACCGCTCCGAGGACGCAGAGCCCCACCCAGTTCGACGCCGAGACTTGCTCATCAGAGAGCGCATAGCGACCGAATTTGTTGAGCCGAAGTAACAGGTTGAACAACGGGTCGGCCACCCAGGTCAAGAAGGCGAACCCCAGGATCAGGACGATCAAAGGGCCGGCCAAGAGGGCCGCCCAGGGGGCTGACTGGCCCAGGTCTCGCAAGATCGTGGGGGCGACCAGGACGCCGAGGATGACCACCCATTGCGCCTTGCCGCTCGCCCTCGACATCCAGAGAAAATAGCGGAGCATCAAGCGGTAGAGCAGGTGGCGGGCCTTGAGGGCCTCGACAATGCCGACCCGGGCCCATTCCATTCCTGGATCAATCCGCAGAGCCTCTCGAAAGTGCTCCAGGGCCTGGCGATGATCCCCTTGGTGCAGGAGGGCCCAGCCTTGATTGGCGTGCGAGAGGGCGTTTTCCGGCTGTTTCGCCAGCGCCCCCTCAATCGTGCCGGCCGCTTCTTCCTTGCGGCCGAGGTGGACCAGGGCCATCGCTCGCAAGTTGGCGCAACCGATGTGCTCGGGCTCGACGGCTAGACCCTGGTCGGCCGCCTGGAGGGCGTCGTCCCATCGGCGTTGCTGAAGTCTGATCCCGGCCAGCAAGGCGAAGGAATCGGCCGATTCCGGATCAAGGCGGATCGATTCGTTGATCGCCGCCTCAGCCTCTTTGGTCCGGTCGTTGCGGTTCAGGACCGTGGCGAGCGTGTAATGCACAAAAGCGACGCCGGGTGCGAGCGTGATCGCCTGTTCGGCCTCACCACGCGCCTCGGCATGCTGTTCGCGTTCGGAGAGGCAGAGCGCCAGCAAGGCATGGGCGATCGGGCTCTCCGGCTCGTTCGCCAGGGACTGCCGAAGCTCTTGCTCGGCCAGATCAAAGCGCGATCGCTGGAACAGGAACATCGCCCGGTCGATATGCTCGGCCATCAAATCCATCCGGCGTAAAAGAGGCTCATCGAGTTGCGGAAGGTTCAGGGCACTCTTGGCCTTCGGGGCGACGTTCGAATGAGTAGATAAAAGAACACTGTCGCCAAACGGGCCTGAATCGACTCACAGGATATCCGGGATGAACGACCAGGACATTCCCGATTCCAGGATTCAAGATTCCAGAAACAAACGAGAATGAACTGGAATCCAATCCCGACATTCCTGATTTTCCTGCAAAACGTCCCGGATCGACTCTCAAAGTGGCCAGTCGGCCTTGGGATCAAAGTTGATGATTCGAGACTCGGGTTCTTTGGGAATCTGAGGTCTCAAATAAGGTTTGTCCGAGGCCTTATGGCAGGAGTAGCAGATCGTCAGGCTCTCCTTGTAAACGCGTTCGAAGCCGGCTTTATCCTGCTGACCGACCGTGGTTTTCAAGGCGGCGAGCTGGCTGTTCTCGAACGCTTCAAGGATGTTGCCGAGGTTGACGTCCCGCCCCTGGTTGTCCTTGCGGATCGGAATCCGGCGGACGGCCCAGCGGAGGTGAGACTTGGTCTCGCCGAGATAGAAGTCGGCGAGCGGCCAGTTCTCCGCCTCCCCGGCGAACCAGAGGTTCGTGAAGTGGTCGCCGACGTCGGCCATGATATGGGCCTGGTCGGGGATGAGCGTCTCAAGCGCCGCGACTCGGGCCACGAGATCCTCCGCCGGCTTCGCCGTTGTGGGGGTCGAGGCCGGTGCCGCCTGGCCGCAACCGGCGTTGAGCCCGGCCAGGAGAACCAGGGCCGTGAGTCGCAACGCATGTCGTCTCATAGGGTGTCGCTCCTGGAGGCCCCGACCAACGTTCAACCGAGACGTCGAATCGAATCGTCTAAAGTTTGGCGAACCGTGAATGTCTGAACGACGACGTGGATTGAATCATAATCAACGCTTCAGATGCTTGAGGATCTCATCATAAAGTCCTCCTTGGTTCGAGTAGAGCGCATAGTTGCGGGCCGTGGCGAACCATTCGCGGGTCGAGGGCTTGACGTTGGAGGCGGCCGAAGCCAGGTCCTTGGTCGTCAAGGGTTTCGGAACGCCCGCCTTCATCGCCTCGCGGAGCTTACGTTCGATCGCTACGTCAAGGACGGCTTTCAGGTCTGCGCCTGAGAACCCGTCAGTCTTCCTGGCGATGTGATCGAAGTCAATATCCTGCACGGGTTTACCGCGACAAAGCACGCGGAGGATCGCCGCTCGGGCCGCGAGGTCAGGGGGGGGCACGAACAAAATCCGGTCAAATCGGCCTGGTCTGCGGAAAGCGGCGTCGAGGTGCCAGGGGGCGTTGGTCGCGGCGAGAATCAAGACGCCGTCGTTGCGGTCCTGTACGCCGTCGGTCTCGGCCAAGAACTGGTTGACCACCTGCCTGCCGGCGCCCCCTTTGAGGTCTGAACGGCTCGCGGCCAGGGCGTCAACCTCGTCAAAGAAGAGGACGCAAGGGGTGTTGCGTCTGGCCTGGTCAAAGACCTCGTGGAGGTTGCGCTCGCTGTTGCCCATCCACATATCGAGCACGTCGTTGATGCCGACGGCGAGGAACCCGGCGTGGATCTCGCCGGCGGTGGCCCTGGCCAGGTGGGTCTTGCCGCACCCGGGAGGGCCGTAGAGCAAAATTCCCCCGCCGATCGGCTTGCCGTAGGCCCGGTAGAGGTCAGGGTGGGCCAAGGGGTGGATGATCTTGATCCGGATCTCCTCCTTGAGCCCTTCCATTCCTCCGACGTCCTTGAAATTCAAAGCCGGCCGCTCGACGTCGATCTCCGGGCCAGGCGCGCCTGCGTTCCCCGCCCAGACTTCGCGGACCAAGGCGTCGTCGTCCTCGTCGAAGAGTTCGATTCCGTCGCCGTCGCCGTCGTCGTCGTCGTCGTCCTCGTCGTCCTCCAGGTCGCTGACCACGGGACGAACGCCGAGCCGATCGGCCAGGTTGGCGTCGGCGACTTCGGGATCAATCGCGACGGCCTGGCGATAGTGGTCGGCAGCCTCGACCTGGTTGCCGCTGCGAAGCAGCAGGCGGGCTGAGAGCAGCCAGGCGCGCGCCGGGGCGTCCGGCCGCTGGATCAGGCCTTCGACGATGACCAGGGCAAGGGGATATTTCCCTTGCTGAGCGAACGCGAGGGCCAGGCCGGCTTGCAACTCGGGATCGTTAGGGGCCAGGGGCAGGGCGGCTCGGAATTCCGCTTCGGCATCCTCGGCGCGTCCCAGGCCCAGCAGCGAGCTTGCCAGGTGACGGCGCAAGGGGAGGTTCTCGGGCGAGAGCCTCAAGGCGTCGCGCAGGGCACGAATCGCGTCGTCGCCAGCCATTGAAGAACCTTAAACGAAGGAGCGGAGTCGAAAGGATGACGACGTCGCCCCATCGTATGTTGGCGAGCGCTCGGGCGTCAAGCAGAACCCGTTCGCCGCATGCCCGCCGCTCCCAAAGGCCGTCCAGAACCCGCGCTGGCTTCCGCTCAAGCCTCGACGGCCAGAGCGTCGTCCACAGTCTTGGGTTGTTCGGCAACGTGCCGCTGGGCTGCGTCAATCATGGAACGGAGCCGGTCGAACTCCTCGGGGGTGGGGGCCTTCGAATCCAGGAGGGCGACCATCACCTGATCGAGCGCCCCGTCGAAGACCCGATCCACGAACCGTTTGGTCAACTCCCTGATCGTGCGGTCAGCCGGCTTCTTGGGTATATAAATAAATGTTCGACCTTCCACCACATGACGGACCAGGCCCTTTTTCTCTTCCATGATGTTCAGCAAGGTCTGAACCGTGCTGTAGGCGACCGGACCGGCGCTGGCGATCAGGTCTTCCTGGACTTCACGGACGCTCGCCTTCTCCCGGGCCCAGAGGACCTTGAGGATCTCCAACTCGCGGTCCGTGACCATCTGAGCTTTTCGCACCGTCTTGATCTCCAGGAGCCAGAACGAGTTCCCTCGTCTTGTTAAGTACCGATTTCAGTAGCCGCGGCCACCGATCACCGACTCTCATGTTATTACTGACCGATTCCGGTGGGCCGAGGCCACTACATTGGGTGGTCAGACAGGCTCAACGAGTAAGACCGGCGGCGAGCGAGAGGATGCGCATCATCCCGCCCAGCCCGTTTGCGATGAAGAAGATTCCCAACAGAGATGCAGACCACCCCAATAGCCTTTGCCGAACCGCCGGTGAGATTCTTCGTCTTCGAGAGCGGGAGACCGGTCGGCGTGAATACCTTGGCACCTAAACCGATCGTGAAAATACCCGGGATGATGCCAAGCATGGTCACAGGTCCCTCGCTAGTTGCCGGCACGATCGGAAGATTGCGAGCGGGATGATCGCCTACGTCAGACGGTCGTCAGGACTTCCTCGAGTCATATTGTTGTCGACCGGCTCGGTCGGCTGCTGCGCCGTTTGTTCTGCACCCTGGTTCGTGAGGTCCTCCCAAATCTTCTCCCCCAGTAGGGGCGGGAGATTATGGGCCACGAACGTCGCAACGGTCAGATTGGCGACGCGGGATGCGGAGACTCCGGGCAATGAGAAGGCGAAACCGATGAACGCACCGAGGCCGGTAAGCACGAGGCCCTGCGTTGTGCCGGTTGCGATCCACCAGGCAAGGCCGGGGGCGGCCCCGGACACGGTGCGGGTGATCGACTTGACGACTTGGTCGCTCGGCATCGAAGAATCCTCAAAGTATGCCGCTTAACTTACTATCTATCCGACCGTTCGGCAACCCTTAAGAAACTCGGAATTCGGGAATACAATCTCTCTGAGTCTCCATCGTTACATTAATCGAGGGCAGCCAGACGCTGATCTAGCAAGCTCGGGAATTGCTTGTACCAGCGTTGGTTCAATGGGGAAGGGTGGGGAAGCGGAGTAAGGATGATCGGCTTGCGGGTTTCGAGGCCGTTGACTGAGGCAATCAGGGTGCAAGGTAGTTCCGCCTCGTAACGGTCGGGGCGTGCCCAGAAGGTTTTGGCGGCTTCGGGCTCGGCGTAGCGGGCGAACCACTGGAAGGCTTCGGTGCCGAGGCTGATCACGCGGTCGCCTTGCCAGTGGACGGTCAGGAGTTCGGCGACGAACGGGCGGAACCGGGTTTTGACCGTTTCGGCGTACGCCTTGTTGCCTGTCGGCTTATACGGCACGGTGTTGGTCAGAAGTGCGAACCGCAAGGCCGAATCGAGGCGGCGGTCTTGGGGATCTGGCTCGGGGTCGAAGCGCCTGCAGAGCCCTTGCCGGACCAATCGGCCCGCCGCGCCGACCATCGGCTGCCCTTGCGCCACTTCGTCCTTGCCCAGGTCTCTGCCGAAGATGCAGACCCTGGCGTCGAGCGAACCGGCGCAGAGGATCGGCTGCGTAGGGTCTTTGCCTGCTCGTTCATAGACGGCTATGTCCAAAGGGAAATCGGCGCGCCGGGCCTCGCGCTGGACGATCTCGATCAAGAGTTCGAGCGTGGTCATTGGGGAAGCTCGTTCAGAGTTCGTAGCCCAAAGGTTCGGTGAACCGCCAAGCTTGGTTGGTGTCCGGACTGTCGATGGACGCCTTGAATCTGTTATCCTGTCACGAACCGTGGAGGCTCCTTCAGATGGTGGACCGATCTTCTTGGCGACGAGAGACAGGTGGAGCGGACATGACTCGGATCGCGATCTACGACACGACCTTACGCGACGGCAGTCAAGGGGAAGGCGTCAACTTCTCGCTTCAAGATAAGCTGCTGATCACCGCCCG
>JBDTIR010000631.1:0-5026 GCA_039936275.1 Isosphaeraceae bacterium
CGACAATCACGGCCATCTTGAGCGGGAGGTTTCCGTTGTACGAGGCTCACTTCGGCCTGAGCGCCCGGCCGTTCGGCGAGACCGTGGACCCGTCGGCCTACGTCGCCTTGCCAAGTCGTGAGTCGGCCTTGCGGCGGCTGCGGTACGGCCTGGAACATGGCCCGGGGCCGGCTCTGGCATTTGGCCCGCCGGGATCGGGCAAGACCTTGCTCGCGAGGACCCTGGCCCGCGACCTGGGCGGCCTGGCCGTCCATCTGGCCTTTCCCGCCATGCCCGCCGCCGACTTGCTGGCCTACCTGGCCGACGAACTGGCCGCCCCACCTGCCCCTGCCCCGGGCCTTGGTCTGGCCGGGTCAATCCGTCGGCTCCAGGTCATGCTCTCAGCCGCCTCGGCGAAAGGTCAGCGCCCGCTCTTGATCGTCGATGAGGCCCACCTGATCGACGACCCCTCGACTTTCGAGACGCTCCGCCTGCTCCTGAACTTCGCCACCAGCGGCCCGCCCGACCTCTCGCTCTTGATCGTCGGCGGCGCCGAGGTCTTGCTCCGCCTCCCCCCCGCCCTGTCCGACCGCCTGGCCGCTCGCTGCCTGCTCGGTCCGTTGACTGAAGAGGAATCCGCCGCCTACGTCCTCGGCCGACTCACCGCCGCGGGCGCGACCGAACCGTTATTCGACCCCGAATCCCTCCGCGTCCTTCACCGAGCCGCCGACGGCCTCCCCCGCCGCCTGAACCGCCTGGCGGACCTCTCCCTCCTGATCGCCTACGCCCGCGACCAGGACCGCCCCGACACCCACGCCATCACCGCCGCCGCCCGCGAGGCCGTCGCCGACCCCCTGGCGGCCTGAAAAGAGAAGGCGCGGCGAACACCACAATCCGTCGTATTGATATTCACCGAGTCTGATCACCCGATTGATCAGTCTTCGAGGAAGACCGTTGATCCGACCGAGATGTCTTGCTTGGAAAGGCCCTTGAAGAAGAAACTGATCGTCGCATGATGGGACTTGGCCTCGTCAATTGTCGCTCGGACGCCTTCACCCGGGCCAGAGATGATCTTGACCACCTTGCCAACGAAACGACGAGGATACCGGTAGGGAAAGGCGTCCAGGACCACGACGACGCCTGGTGGGTGATCAAGGTGATAAGACGCCTTCAACTCGAACACATCATGAACTCGGACGCCTTCTCGGAGCCGGTCAGCTTTCCCGCCTCGGCTTCGGCTGGATACGGTTCCCACGGCGATCGCCCCCAATTTCGAATAGATATGAGTTATGCGGTTGTCCACGATTCTCCCCTGTAGGGCGTGTGAAACACACCGTCCGGCAATGGAAGCCGGCGTGTCTCACACGCCCTAAAAAACCAATCGCGTAACTCATAATTTACAAAAAAACTGCTGAGTATTTTGATTTAATTATGCAATTGGCTATGTCTGGTCTCGAAAATCGAGATACAACACTCGCTCCAAGGGCCGCGCCGCGACCGGAAACGCCGGATCAATCAGGCCGAGTTTTGTCGCCTCGGCCATGTCGGCGCCGGGGGGCAAGGGGGCGCTCTTTAACAGGACAAGCTCCGAGGCGTTCAGGAGCACGGCCACCCGCGCGGCGACTGCGTCGGTGGTGACGGACCAAGAGTGGGGTAAGGGATCAACCCCGGTGCGGTCGTCGTCGTCAAGCATCAAGCGGGGGGCAAGAATGGGGGTCAGGCCGGCGTCCCAGACGGAGTCGAGGGCCTTGGGATGGGCGACGACCTCCAGGCCGGGGACCAGGGCGGCGAGAATCTGCGCGGTCAGATCGAGCGAACGCAAGGCCAGAGCGTGCGCTTGTGCTTCGCCCAGGGCGTGGATTTCGTCAAGCCGGCGGATGACGTCGGCCGCCTGCCCACCGCCGACGATCAGAAGGAGGCGGTCATTGGCTCGCTGATTTAAGTAGGCCGTGAGCCTGGCCGGGAACTCGGGCCAGTCGAGCAGGCTGCCGCCAACCTTGACGACGACCGGCCTGGGGGCGGTCACGAAGGATCAGCGCGGCCGAGCCCGCGCTCGCCGGCCAGGACGACCAGGGCGTGGGCGCAGCCGGCGACCGAGGCAATCGGACCCCAGGCGAGACCCAACTCAATGATCAGGCCGCCAGGCTCGACGACCCGCTCGGCGACCCGACGGGCCAGGAACCCGCCCGAACCGCTCACGACCACTGCGACCGGCGTCCCAGACCCAATATAGGCGCGCCTGGCGGAGCTTGTCAGGCGGCTGGTCAATACTTCGTCGGCGGCCATGGACAGGGCGCGGGCGTCGTCGGTCGAGAACCCGGCGCGGTCGGCGCCGACCATGCGGGCCAGGCGGTCTCGGGCCGCCTCGACCGTCGCCGGGCGGCCGTCGGCGGTGGCCGTGTCGGTCGGGTCGGGGGCGACGTCTCCCAAAGTCAGGTAAAGATCGAGCGTCGTGGCGAAGAGTTCGGCCGACAGGCCGGTCAGGGCCCCTCGCCAGAGTAACTCGGTCGCCAGGGCGCAGACCGGCGTGCGGCGGACGCCCGCATAGACCAGTTCGCCGGTACGCAGACGGTTCGTGTCGGTTCGGCCTGTGGGGTTCGGTCGGCCGTCGAGGAACGGGATCAGGTCGGTTGTTGTTGAGCCGATGTCGATCAGAAGTCCTCCCCCCCGGGGCACGAGCCTGGCCGCCAGGGTCGCCAGGGCGAGCCAGTTCGCCGCCGCCGCCAGGTCAGGGCGGGCGAGAGCGTCCGCGACGGAGTGGAAGTTTCCATCCGTTCCCCAGACGCTCACCAGACGCTCGTCGTAAACGTCCGTCACGGCGTCCAGAATGGCCTTGACCCCGTCGGTCTTGGTGGCGAAGCAGTCGCACAACTCCGCCGTCATGGTCACGGCGACCCGCTCGGCCGGCGCGAACGTCGACGTGAGACGACGCAAGACCCTCGGCAGTTCCTCCGGATGCTTCCAGAGTTCAAACGGCAAGGCCCGAGCCTGGCCCGACGCATGCGCCGCCTTGACGTTGGCCCCGCCAATATCAAGCGCGATCCAAGGGGAGGAATTCATCGTCAAACGCCTCTTCAAAACCGTCCGCGGCGCATCGAGCCGTCCGCGTCAAACGTGACCGGCCCCTGGCCCTTGACCCGCTCGGCCAAAGAGCCTTCCTCCGTATCATCAAGGCGACCGTTCACGAGGTCCAGCCAGACGCGAGCCAGAGTCCCCGCCGGCAAGAGCCGTCTCCAGCCAACATATGACGTCGTCAATCTCGGGTTGATCTCCAAAACCGACACCCGCCCGTTCGCTTCATCCCAGAGGAAATCCACGCCCACCCAGCCCCGCAACCCCTCGACCGATTCAACGGCCCGCAACGCCTCAATGGCCGGAGGCCCCGGCCTGGCGGGGACCGTTCCCCCTTGGTAATTGAACCGGCCGTCACGCACTTCCACCCGCTGCCGCCCGATCCCGACCAGAATCATTCGTCCGTCGTCGCCGACCAGAATGCTGGCACTCATCGGCAACCCGGCATCATAAGGCTGAAGCAAGGCCACGTCCAGCGAGTTGGCGCCTTCGGGCAAGGCCGCGTCGGCCGAGGCAATGAAGTAGGTGTGCATGGAGCCGGCCCCGTCGATCGGTTTGAGCACGGCCGGATAGGACGCGACCTCATCGAACCAATCGGAATCACGCAAGACCAGGTCCGCGTCACGTCGAAGCAACCCCGACCGAAGGACCGTCCCGGCGGGAATCCGGAACCTGAGCGGTTCCGGCAAGGGGTCGCTCATCCGAACCCGCTGCGTCCGTGGGGTCGGAATCTGTTCGTCGCGCCAGTGCAAGGCCAGTCGCCACTTGTCGCCGGTCAAGGCGATCGACTCGGGCGTTGATCCCAAGGTCCTGCCGCCGACCGCTTCGATCACCCTGGCCCGCTCCAAGAGCACCCCGCCTGTCTCCGGGGCGATGCACAGGGTATGATCGGCCTCGGCCGCCAGGCGTGCGAAGGCGTGTTCTTCCTCGCCAGGGGCGACCCGCACCGTGTTCCAGGGGCCAGGCTCCTCGGGCAAGCGAGCGTCCAGGGTCATGACCACGCGCACCCCGTCCAGGGTCGCGAAGTCTTCGGCCAAGGCCCGGCGCATCGCGCCTCCCTCGGCCGCCCACGAGGCCGGCAAAGGCTGCCCCGCCAGGCCGCCGCCGGTGACGTATTCATGAATCAAGACCGTTCGTAACGGAGCCGAGCCACTCAATGCGGGTGATCCCTGTTCTTGATCTCAAAGCCGGCCAGGCCGTGCATGCTCTGGCCGGTCGCCGAGATCATTATCAACCAGTCCGAACCTTTTTGCACGAGGGTTCCGACCCGATCGACCTGGCTCTCGCCTACCGCGACCGGCTCGGTCTCTCGGAATTCTACCTGGCCGATCTCGACGCCATCGCCGGTGCGCCGCCCGCCCTGCCACTCTACCGCCGTTTGCTCGCCGAGCCTTTGACGCTTCAGGTTGACGCCGGGGTCCGCGACCTCGCCTCGGTCAGGCCGTTGCTCGACGCCGGTGTTTCCAACATCGTCGTCGCCCTGGAAACGTTGCGAACGCCCGACTCCCTGGCGGAAATCATCGCGGCGATTGGCCCCGCTCGTCTCGTCTTCAGCCTCGATCTCCGCGACGGAACCCCCTTGATCGCCCAAGGGGCCGACTGGGGCTCGTTCGACCCGGTTTTGTTGGCCGATCGGGCGATCGGCTTCGGCGTCCAGCGGCTCCTGCTGCTCGACCTGGCCCGCGTCGGCACCGGTCAAGGCTTGGGAACGTTGCCCTTGCTCGCGACCCTTTGCGCCGCTCATCCCCAGGTCTCGATCCAGGTCGGCGGCGGGATCTCCGGCCCCTCCGACTTGCCCCGATTAGCCCGGGCCGGGGCCTCCGCCGCCCTGATCGGCTCAGCCTTGCTCGACGGCCGGATCGGGCGGGACCATCTGAACGGGCTCGATCTTGAACCAGCGTCGTAGTCTGACAATCCCAAAATGGTGGGCAATCGGATACCAAGGGTTGGAGCCGACCCTTGCCGAAACGCCTTC
>JBDTIR010000632.1:0-2915 GCA_039936275.1 Isosphaeraceae bacterium
CGCCGAGAGTTCGCCGAGACTGTAGCCGAAACTCAGGCGGGCCTCGCGGACCGGAACGTCGAAGAACCGCTCCAGGAGCCGGATCTGGGCCAGTTCCATGCCGACGATCAAGGCGATCGTTTCCGGAAATCGGTCCAGCCCGGGCTCATCGCCGGTTTGGACCAAGCCGGCCAGGTCCACGGGCCTGCCGATCGTCTTGGCGGTGATCGCCGACGCCTCGTCCAGGGCCTCGGCCACTACCGGACCGAACGCGGGGTGCGCGAGCAACTCGGCGCTCCGGCCCAGGTTGGTCAGGTCGAACCCCTTGAACGCAAATGCAGACGCTCCGATCCGAGCCCGCAAGGGGGCCAAAGCCCCCCGAGACGCCCCCGACAACGTCGGGCCGCCCAGGGCGTCAACGGCCAAGGTCGTGCGCCTCGGCCGCATCAGGCCGGAACTCATCGATCGGAACCGATTCCGCCAACGGCCGTCGACGTCTTTCATCGGATTACCTGCCCCCAAACTAGGGATTTCTCGCCGCTCCGTGGGGTTGCCCCGGGCGGAGCGTACTCCATTCTAACCCGTTAACACGCCTGAATCAAATTCGTGATGAAAATTTAAAGATATGAATCTGATAGAGAAAAAACTCCAGACGCCGCAGAAAGGGGAAGATGTGCTGACCCCCTGCGGTCCAGGTGATCCGGGATGGATTGCCCTGGTGTCTTCTCTGTCTAAAGAGATTATAGACACAGGGAAACCAAGGTGAAGGATCTCCCCAAGGTTTTGGTAGATTGGGCAATATAGACGGCTCGGCTTTTGGTGACGATCCGGCGGATTCAGACTCCATAACATGATGGCCCCCAAGGTGTTTTATTGGAATATCGAGGAGAAGGTTCATGAGTTCCAGCTTTGATGATGGCCTGGCAATGTTTCCCGTTTCCATCACGCTCCCAGTCCAGTGGGGCGATCAGGATGCGTTCGGTCATGTCAACAACACGATTTTTTTGCGCTGGTTCGAATCGGCAAGGATTGCGTACTGTCGTCGGGTCGGGTTGTCAGCGCCTCGCGAGGGAATAGGTGTCGGACCGATCATGGCGGCGATCTCATGCAATTACCGGCGTCAGGTTACATTTCCTGATACGGTGCGAATCGGGTCAAGGATCGCGCGAATCGGCCGGACCAGTTTGGTCATGGAGCACGCGGTGATCGGTGAGGCGAGCGGCGCAGTGGTCGCCGACGGTAGCTCGACCCTGGTTGTGTTCAATTACGGGGTGCAGAAGCCGACGCCCGTCCCTGATGAAGTCCGACGGGCCATCGAAGCGTTAGAGGGCGGTTCTCGCGGCGGCTGAACGGACTCTTCGCGGATCGGGAAGACTCCGGTTCAAGAACGGGGCGGGGTTCGGGTATCATGGAGCGGCCCGAACCGATCCAAAAGGCCGGGCCCTCCCGCGTCGGCCGAACCCAAACGGACGGTGCGCCGGAACTGGGCGCGAAGGGTCATCAACGAATCGCAGTGTCCCCATTTTGGGAGTCGCAACGTGCCTGCTGCATCGCCAACGCCCCGGTCCCAAAACACGATCCGACGAGTGGCCATCCTGTTCGCGGGCGGTCCCGCCCCCGCGGCGAACGCCGTGATCTCGACGGCGGCCGTCTCGTTCCTGCGCCACGGCATTGAGGTCGTCGGCATCCTGCACGGCTACTCGCGCCTCGTTGAATTCGGGCCGGACAACCCGATGCAAGAAGGGCGTGATTATGTGGTCATGACCCATAAGATGCTCAAGCGTACCCGCAGCAGCCGGGGAATCATGATCGGTACGGCCCGCACCAACCCCGGCAAAGAGATCAACAGCCCGGCCGATCTGGCCGACCCTGACAAGACCGGCCCCTTGCGCACCGTGTATGCGGCCCTGGCCTCGATCAAGGTTGACGCCCTGGTCTCGATCGGCGGCGACGACACCCTCAAGTCCGCCAACAAACTCAAGCTCTATCAAGACAAACTGCCCGCCGATCAGCATCATATCGCCGTCGTTCATGTGCCCAAGACCATCGACAACGATTACAACGGCATTGATTTCACCTTCGGCTACTTCACCGCCGTCGAGACCCTGGCCGTCGAGATCCGCAACCTGCTGGCCGACGCCGAGGCCAACCAGAGCTATTACCTCATCGAATCCATGGGCCGAAGCGCCGGCTGGCTCGCCTACGGCACGGCGATCGTCGGCGAGGCCAGCCTGGTGATGAGCGTCGAAGACCTCACCGGCGACTTTCTGACCCAAGAGGAGGTCGTCAATCCCGAGACCGGCGAGAGCCAGACCAGGGACGTCATGAACGTGCCGAAGGTCGTCGGCCGACTCGTCGATACGATGGTCGCCCGCGAGAAGGAAAACAAGGAATTCGGCGTCCTGGTTCTGGCCGAAGGGCTCGCCGAGTATCTGCCCCATTCGTACCTCGAAGGCGTCCCGCGTGACGAGCACGGCCACCTCGCCATCACCCTGGTCAACTTGAACCGCACCTTCGCCAAGCTGGTCTCCGACCAGTACAAGGAACGCACCGGCAAGCGCAAAAAGGTCAACGGCCTCCAGATTGGCTACGAGGCCCGATGCGCCCAGCCCAACGCCTACGACGTCATGCTCGGCAGCCAGCTCGGCGTCGGCGCGTACCGCGCCTTGATCGAAGACCAGCGCAACGGCGTCATGGTTTCGGTCTCCGGCCAGCTCCAGTTGAACTACGTGACGTTCGAGGAGCTGGTTGACCCCGAAACTCTCGTGACCGTCGTCCGCCGCATCATCCCGGGCTCCGACTTCCACCGCCTGGCGCGGTTCCTTGAGACTTATATTCACGGTTAATAAGAATTCCCATGTAGAATTGGGGGCCCTTCGACCTGTAAAATGTTCCCTGTAGACGTCATCGAAGAGAATATAAGATCGGCTGATCTC
>JBDTIR010000633.1:0-8565 GCA_039936275.1 Isosphaeraceae bacterium
GGTGATGGGCGTTGGGACGGACATCGTTGACGTCGGCCGCTCTTTTGAGAATGAGCCAGCGGAACCAGACCCGGGGGCCAAAGTCGAGCCTTCGTTGGTTGATGTTTGTGAAGGCGATCATCAGCCCGAGACGTTCACGGCGTGCCAGCGGTTCCTGGCAACGACGGCGCGATTGAGCACGATTCCCCATCGCGCTCGGGTTCGTTGGAACCGATCCAAAGGCCGATCGAGACGCGAGACACGATCCAAGGGGCGCACAGCGCAACGAGCACGAGGCCGGTCGCGCACCGCAATGCCCCGAGCCCCTCCGTTGGGCTGAATCGCGATCAAACATGACTGGTCTGAATTGCCTTTGAGTTGCCTGGACTGTCTCGGGAACCCGGGTCCGGTCCCCAAAAGGTTGAGGGATTGAATGGGACCTGCTTTCCCTTTTGGGAAAAATCGTCCGTACTCGCTCGGTTCGCATGGCCCATTCCACGGCCTTTGCGTTGGCTTGAGCGAGATGTGTTGGCGGCCTCTGTCTAGCAGCGATCTTGATGGTCGGTGATTGACACGTCTTTGCGGTAAGCGCCTTTGAATGAACCGTGGTCCCTCGTCGAAGTCGCGAGCGGCGGTACGACGCCTTCTGGATTCACATCACTTGTTGGTTGTTTGAGAATCGTCCGCTGTCGCGCCGATTGTTGGGTTGATCCGTTCCCGAGGTGCCTTGTCGAGACCTTGTCAATGTGTTGGGGCCGCCAATGTCTTCGCCCGCGAATCAAACTAGGTTGTCCGTCAATGGCCAACGTTGGGAGTTCTTCGCAAGTCGTCGCCGGAATCCTCTTCTTTGAGGGAAAAACTGTCCGCATGGCCATCGCGGTCCTCTGTAGGCGGAACGTCCCGTTTGATTTGGAGGATCCGGGCGCGACGGAGCCCACGGAAGCTGTTTGACAACTGACCGTTTGATCGCGGGCGAAGACCGTTTGGATTCAAAAGTGGCAAAGGTCTCGCGTCAAGCCCGCCGCCGCCGTTATGATGGGACCGATCGGCGTCGAACCCGCCAACGATCGCCCATGATCATGCCTCCTGATTTTTTGAAACACCTTTTGAATCACCTTATGAAGGTTTTTGTAATCGTTGTCGCCTTGCTGATCTGCCCCACCTGGCTCTGGGCGCAGCAAGGGGACCGTCGCGAGCCCGCGACTTCGGTCTTTCCGACCGGCTATCTGGATCATGCCGCGCTGTCGGCGACCTTGAAACACGCGGCGGCCGAGCATCCCGCCGCGGTTCGGCTGTCGAGCCTGGCCAAAACGGCCGAGGGCCGCGACGTCTGGCTGGCCACCCTGGGCCGCCCTCCAGCCAAAGGGGACCTGCCTCGCCCCGCGATCCTGATCGTCGCCAACCTGGAGGCCGATCATCTCGTGGGAAGTCAGGTCGCATTGCAGTTGATTCAGCGGATATCAAGCGCCGACGGCCACGATCCGGACCTCACCGCCTTGCTCGACCGCCGCACTATTTACATCGTTCCCAGGCTCAATCCCGACGGGGCCGAGCGGCTCTTGACCTCGCCCATGCTTGATCTGCGCACGAACCTTCGCCCAGTGGACCGTGACCGCGACGGTAAGAGCGGCGAAGACGGCCCCGACGATCTCGACGGCGACGGCGTGATCGTGCGCATGCGGGTCAAGGACGGCAAGGCCGACATGGTCCCTGATTCCAAAGACCCTCGCCTGCTCCGCAAGGCCGACCCGGCCAGGGGGGAGCGCGCCTTGGTCTCGGAATACGCCGAGGGGACCGATCAGGATCACGACGGCCTCTTCAACGAAGACCCTCCAGGGGGAGTGAACCTGAACCGGAACTGGCCGCACGCTTGGACCGAGTTCGACCCCGAAGCCGGTTTCAGCCCCGCGAGCGAGCCCGAGGTTTATGGCTTGATCGGATTCGCTTTCGAGCATCCCGAGATCGCCGCCGTCTGGAGTTTCTCGATCAACGACAATTTGCGAACCGAGCCTAAGAAGCCCGCCACAACCCTCAACGATGCCGACCTTCCCCTGTTCGCCGACCTGGTGCGCCTTTACGCGAAATCCCAAGGGCCAGGCCCGAAGCCGACCAGCAGCCCCGGACTCGCCGGCATGACCGACGGGGCCTTGAGCGAGTGGGCCTACCATCAATTCGGCGTCGTCGGCCTGGCTTCTCGGCTCTGGGCCGGCCCTGAGTTTCCCGCGACGCCCCCTGGCCAAGCCTCGCCCCCAGCGGACGGCGAGGCCCGCTGGCTGTTCTGGAATGACCATGTGATGAGCGGTTACGCATTTGTCCCATTTCATCCGGTCAATCACCCGACCCTGGACCTGGTTGAAATCGGCGGCTGGCGGCCAGGCGTGCGGCTTAATCCGCCGATCGAGCGGGTCTCATCAATCACCGAGGCCCAGCTTTCGTTTCTCCAAGGGCTGGCCGCGAGGCTCCCCGCGCTCTCGATTCCCGAGGTCAAGATTGAGCCCAAAGGGGGCGGCTTGTTCGCGATCACGGCCGTCGTCGCCAACGATGGTTACTTGCCGACGGCCTTGGCCCAGGGGGTCCGTACTCGCAAGGCCCCCCCGGTCTTCGTTCAACTCCGGGTCGGCGAAGCGAAAATCCTGACCGGCAAAGCACGAAACCGGATCAACACCCTCGCCGGCTCCGGCGGCCGTCACGAGTTCCACTGGTTAATCTCCGCGCCGGAAACCGTGAGATCGATTGTGCTCGATGTGTTCACGGCCAAGGCAGGACGAGTGATCAAGACCCTTGCCTTATAGGGCATGTGAAACACGCTGGAATTTGTTACTCATGTTAAAACTGCTGAGCTTCTAGATAGGCTGGTATGTTGCACACGCCCTTGGAATTGGCAAGGTCCATCACGCTCCTCGTG
This sequence comes from Isosphaeraceae bacterium, assembly GCA_039936275.1. Lineage (GTDB taxonomy): Bacteria > Planctomycetota > Planctomycetia > Isosphaerales > Isosphaeraceae > JBDTIR01. The sequence goes on from JBDTIR010000633.1 coordinate 2,885, forward strand.
TCGAGGATGAAATTCATGTATCGGTCGTTGGCCGCTCTCTTGATTCCGTTGGGTCTTGCCCTGCCCGCACTCGCCGCCGACACGAAGGCGGGCCCGTCGCCCGGGGTCCCGTTGTCGTTTAACCGCCTGTACGACTATCCGGAGTTGGTCGAGGCGCTCAAGACGCTTGTGGCCGCGCATCCAGACCTCTTGAGTATGGCGAGCCTGGGCAAGAGCGTCGAGGGGCGCGACCTCTGGTGCGTCACCATCAACAACCGGAAAACCGGCCCCGATCGGTCGAAACCGGCCATGTATGTGGACGGCAACATCCACGGCAATGAGGTCCAGGCGGCCGAGGTGAGTTTATACTTGATCTGGTACTTGACGGAGAATTATCAGAAGGTTGAAAATCTCCGTAAACTTGTCGATGAAAAGGTATTTTATATCATTCCCACGGTCAACCCTGACGGTCGCGCCTACTGGTTCAACGGCCCGAATACGTCGTGGACCTCGCGCAGCGGTAAGAGCCCGCTCGATAGCGACGGCGACGGCCTGGTTGATGAAGACCCGTTCGACGACCTGGACGGCGACGGTCATATTACCCAGATGCGTCGGCGGTCGCCCAATGGGGCCTACAAGGCGTTGGCCGATGATCCCAGGATCATGGTCCCGGTGAAACCTGGAGAGCAAGGCGAATTTGATGTGCTCGATGAGGAAGGGATCGACAACGACGGCGACGGCCAGGTGAATGAAGATCCTCCAGGCGGCTACGACATGAACCGCAACTGGCCGGCCGACTGGCAACCCGGCCACGTTCAGTTTGGCGCTGGGGACTATCCGCTCTGCTGGCCGGAGACGCGGGCGATCGCCCAGTTCTTTCTCGATCATCCCAACATCGCAGGCGTCCAGGCGTTCCATAACTCCGGCGGTCAGATCCTTCGAGGCCCGGGTTCGGCGACTCGCAAAAGCCATTATCCGGCCGAAGACGACCGAATCGCTGAGGCCATCGCCGCCGTCGGGGTCAAGATCCTTCCCCATTATCGCAGTTTTGTCATCCATCGTGACCTCTATGAAGTTCACGGCGGATTTATCGGCTGGACTTACGAGCATCTCGGCATTTTTTCCTATACGAATGAGTTGTGGACCAATGCCCAACTGCTCGCTCAGTCCGAAGGGAGCGTGAAACCGGCAAGGCCCGCCGGCGCCACCGAGGACCCCGACCAGCTTTTCGCCAGCGACCGCCTGATGTTCGGCGCTCAGTTTGCCCCTTGGAAATCGTACAAGCATCCGCTCTACGGCGACATCGAGATCGGCGGCTTCATCAAGCCGTCCCAGCGCTTGCCGCCGCCGTTCTTGCTCGAAGCGCTTTGCCACCGCAACGCCGCGTTCGTCGTCTACCACGCCGACCAGATGCCTAAGATCGCCTGGGATGAGGTGAAGGCCGAGCGGATCGGCCCCGACGTCTTCGCCGTCACCGCCTCGTTGACCAACAGCCGATCGATTCCGACCCGTTCTCGCCAGGCCAGCCGCCATCGGATCGGCCTGCCGGACACCCTCTCACTGACCGGCCCCAGCCTGACCGTGGCCGCCGGAGGCCCCTTGCTCAATGCCGATACCGGCGAGGTCCAGCCCGTTGAGCACAACCCCGCCACACTCCGTCTCGAAGACGGCGTCCGCGCCGGTTCGCCCAGTCGCGTCCGCTGGTTCGTTCGAGGCAAGGGCGAGGCCACGGTCACGTATACCTCACAAAAAGGAGGGACGTTAACCAGGGTCGTGCCGCTACGATGAAATGATAGCAATAATTTGTGTGACACTTACTGTATAAAATGACCTGTTGCGAATCAATTCTTGCCGCTCATTTGCCCAATAGATTGCGTGGGTTCTTGATGTCGATCATCCATTCTCCGTAATCGAAAGGGATTGACGGTACTGGCTTGTGGCGCGGTGGACCGGCCAACTAGAATGGAACGAGCACCTGTCAACTCGACGGTCCTTGGAAGCAATTTCAAGGGGCGAGAGCCTTCTTACTCTTGCGGCCACGTTGAGCGGTCAATGAGCCGGGATTCTCCATGGTCGAACCCCAGACGTCGCGGTTCTGGCACGTAGCCGAGCAGAGCGGCCTCCTTGATGCCCGGTCACTCCAGGCATTCTGGGAGGAAGTTCCGCCCGAGAAGCGCACGCCCGACTCGATTGACCGCCGACTTGCCCGCCGCGCCGTCGAGGCCGGAACCCTGACTCTCTGGCAGGCGCAACAGCTCCTCGCCGGCCGCTCAGGGTTCCAGTTCGACCGTTATTTGTTGCTGGCGATGATCGGCGAAGGAGGGATGGGACGGGTCTACCTCGCCAAGGACACCCGGCTCGATCGCAAGATCGCGCTCAAAGTGCTCTCTCGCGAGCGAATGAACAACCCCAGGGCCGTTATCCGGTTCCGTCGCGAGGCAAAGGTCGGGGCGCAGCTTCAGCATGAAAACCTGGTACGGATCTACGACCAAGGGGAAGCCAACGGCCATCACTACCTGGTCATGGAGTACATTGAGGGCAAGACCGTCGGCCGGTTGATCCACGACCGTGGCCGCCTGCCGCCAGCGATCGCTGCGAGGATTACCAGGCAGGTCGCGCTCGGCCTGGAGCACGCCCAGCAGAAGGGGATGATCCACCGCGACGTCAACCCGATGAACATCCTGGTGGACCGGCTCGGCACCGCCAAACTGACCGACCTCGGCCTGGCGATCATGGCCGACGAGGAAGGGGCCGTCACCCGCGACGGAGCCACTGTCGGCACGTTTGACTACATCGCGCCCGAACAGGCGCGGTCCTCGCGCAACGTCGATACCAGGGCCGACATCTACTCATTGGGATGCTCGCTCTATCACATGATTGCCGGCCGGGTCCCGTTTCCTCAGCCCAGCCTGCCGGAGAAGCTCTACGGTCATCAGGCGCTTGAGCCCGAACCATTGACCAAGCTCGCACCCGGCATTCCCGAGGCGCTCGACGCCGTGGTCAGGCGGATGATGGCCAAGTCGCCCGACGATCGGTTTCAGACCCCCCTGGCCGTCGCCTTGGCCCTGGAGCCCTTGGAATGCGGTCCGGTGCCGCTCTCGGTCATGGAGACCGCGCCGGTCGCCGATCCCGATGACGACGACGGCCCGGTGGTGCTTGAGGAAGAGGACGACGAAAAGGACGACGTGACGAAGACCGTCGCGTTCGGCTCGGTGGACGTCGCGACAGTGCCGAAGGCTGCGCCCGCGCCCGTGGCCGCGACGCCCCGCACCACCTCTGACCCACTGATGATCGACCTGGGCGCCGAGCCCCCGTTGTCGGCGAGCGTCTCGGGCGATCATCGTGCGATGCCCGGGACCGGAATCAAGCTCGGGAGCGGCGGACGTCGGACAACTCTCTGGGTCGGGGCCGGGGTAACCCTGGTGTTCCTGGTCTGGATTGTCTTTGCGTGGTTTGGGCCGACTCCCCCCTTGGATCCCAAGGCGACTCAAGGCGCAGGTACGAAGGCGGCCCGCCTGCCGGTCGCCGATGTCGCGATCCGCTGGTCCGACTCCGAAGAGGACGACCCGCAAGAGTCGCTCCGCGACGCCGTCAGCCGGGCGGCTGGCCGAGGCGTGGCCATTGTGCTGGGCAATTCCAAGCCCCTGGAACTTGATGCGACCGATCCCATCAACGTCCCGGAAGGCGGCCTTGAGATTCGCGCCTTCGAAGGGACGGCCCCGGTCCTGATCGTAAAGCTCGAAGGAAATACCCCATTTCTCCGGACCAGCACGAGCGGCAGCTTGACCCTCCGAGGGTTGACGATCAGGGCCGAACCTACCGCCCCCAAGAAGAAGGGACAGGCGCAAACCGCAGTCCTGATCGAGGCCGGCGGCGACCTGACCCTCGACCGTTGTCTGCTGGCCACGCCCGGCGACCCGCCAGGCGTCCAGGCCGTCAACGCCCACGGACTCCACCTCACCCTGACCGGCTGCCAGCTCGAAGGCTTCGCCGCCCCGTTGACGGTGGACGTCTTCCCCCAGTCCCGGGTCCACCTGGCCAACTGCCTGATCAACCGCGCTCGCTCCGACGCACCGGCGCCGGCCTGGGCGCTCCACCTGGCCAACCTGCGTTCCAGGTCGGCGGGGGAACCTCAACTGAACCTGGAAGACGTCACGATCGACGGCTACGGCTTGCTGGCCGCCACGGACTTCGCCCCGGACGCCCCCTTGCTTGTCGAAATCGTCGATACGATCGTGCGCGGCCCCTCGCTACTCCACTGGTCCGCCCAGGCTGGCGACCTGAAGGCGTCGCTCCCCTGGACGGGCAGGGGGAACCGTTACGACCTTTCAGGCCCCTGGGTCGCCTCAGCCCCTGGCGGCAACACTCCTTTAGCCGATGGGCCGACTGACCTGGCCTCCTGGTCCAGTACAATGGGTGACGAACCCGGCACCCGCGCCGGCACCTTCCCATTCACCGCGGGCGATCCAGTCGGCTCCCATCGCCCGGCCGACTATACCCCGAGCAATCCCGCCGACGCCTACACCGGCGCTTTACCGGCCAAGGTCGGCCCTCCCGCCCCGGCTCGTTGAGCCGTAATTAAATGCCCGAGAAATCTACTCGTCCTGATTGAGCAGATGTTGGCTCGACTGATATATTCGTGTCTGGCGAGAGTGGCCCGGCGTGGCTTGATCGGATTTACCTCGAAGATCGACCAGATTGGCGCGACAGTAGGGGCAGTCGATCACGTCGAGATGAAAGCTCAGGTAATCGGCGTAGGCTGGATCAAGAGCATCGAGCAGGTAACTGCCGAGTTGCTGTCGGGTCGGGCAGGTCAGGCGGGCCCGCCGCCAGATGGCGCCCAGGGAGTGTAGGTCGGGATCGGCCCGGTTTTGGCGGACGGCTTCCAGGCGGGCGCGCAACTCCGCGGAGTCGCGCAAGGCGTTCTCGATCCGGGCCATGGTCTCGCCTGGCAAGCTCTCGGCCAGGTAAGCCCTTAAGGTCTCATTATCAATGGGTTCGTTTATCATTATGTGTGCTGCGAGTTGACCCGAGATCGTACAAGCAAATCAGAGATAATTCGTTTAGTTCCGATCGATTTCTTGTTTGTTTCTGGTGTTTCTGGAATTTTGAATCCTGGAATTTTGAAATCCCCGGTCGTTCGCTCTGGATCGGTCTTTAGTCCAGCTCCTCGATCGAGAGACCGGCGCGTCGGGCCATGTCCTTGAGCCTGGCGATCGTCTGGAACTTGTAGCTGGCCACCGCCTGCTCGGTCAGCCCGAGTTGTTTGGCGGCGTCCTTGTTGGCCCAACCGCCGACGATCAGGAGTTCCAGGCAACGCAGGCGGTCGAAGTCCCCCTTGGCGATCCATTCTCGGACCAGGAAGCCTAGAGCTTCGGCCAGGTGGCGTTCCTCGGCGCGCTGGCGTTCATCGCTACGGGCGATGCTTGACGCAGCCCGGGCGCCTCCAGGAACCTCGTCCAGGGGGCGGCCGTGATCGTCCGAGCCGAACTGATCGATGGGCCGACGGCCTTGCTTGCGGAGGTAGTCGGTCAACTTGTGGGCGGCGATCGAGAACAGGTACGCTTCCAGGTCTCGCCCCTCGTCATAGTGAGGCAGGCTGGTCAGGAAGCCGATGAAGGTCTCCTGGACCGCGTCCTCACTGGCGGCGCGGTCATGGAGTCTGCTGTCGATGAACGCCAGCAAGCGGCCCTCGTATCGCT
>JBDTIR010000634.1:0-3716 GCA_039936275.1 Isosphaeraceae bacterium
GCCTCAGGTAACGGATAGGTTCCTTCCTGTTCAATCGGGTTCTGCGTGGCCATCACGAAGAACGGTTCTTTCAAGATGTGAATCGTCCCGCCGACGGTGACGGAGTGCTCTTGCATCGCTTCCAGCAAGGCCGCCAGGAAGATCATCCACCTCACTCCTCGACGTTGTTGAGGATGCCTGTTTAAAAACGACAAGGCCGAAAACCAGCTTTCGAGCACCACGAACGAGCCCCCCACGATCACCCAGGGCCAGAGGCTTGGCTCGAACGACCAGGCCCACGCCGCGGCCGCGAACAAAGGGGCGCACAAGGCGATCAGGCAGGCCAGGTCGCCCAGGGTCCAATGGAGCCGTTCGGGCGTTGGCGGCGCGTAGGCCACCGGTGCGGGTGGCGGATTGTAGATGTCGTGCATGATGTTCATCAGTATGATCAGTGCTGCGGTCAACCCGCCTTGGCAGTTACAGACTCCTCGGCCTTTTCGGGGACGGCGTCGAGGACCTTGAGCAAGACCTCGTCAGACTCGATCCCCTCGGCCTGGGCCTCGAAATTCAGCAGGACCCGGTGGCGGAGGCTCGGCAAATAGACCCGCCGCAGGTCCTCGAAACTCACATTATACCGTCCATCGAGCAAAGCGCGCACCTTGGCGGCCAGAACCAGGGTCTGGGCGCCTCGGGGGCTCGATCCCCAGCGGATGTACTGGTTCGTCACCGGGGGGGCGAACGGCCCGTCAGGATGCGTGGCCAATGCGAGCCTGATCGCATAATCCTGAACGTGAGGCGCGATGATGACCTCACGCACCAGGGCTTGAAGTCGGACCAGGGTCTCGCCGTCGATCACCCGGTTCGCTTTCGGCCGCTCGCCTCGCGTGGTACGGTCGAGGATGATCGTCAGCTCCTCGCGGGTCGAATAACCGACGACCAGCTTGAACATGAACCGATCCAGTTGCGCCTCAGGCAGCGGATAGGTTCCTTCCTGTTCAATCGGGTTCTGTGTGGCCATCACGAAGAACGGTTCTTTCAAGATATGAATCGTGCCGCCGACGGTGACGGAGTGCTCTTGCATCGCTTCCAGCAAGGCCGATTGCGTCTTGGGCGTGGCCCGGTTGATCTCGTCGGCCAGGACGATCTGCGAGAAGATCGGCCCGCGCTGAAACTCAAACATGCGGCGACCGTCGGGCGCTTCCATGACCACGTTGGTGCCGATGATGTCGGCCGGCATCAGGTCGGGAGTGAACTGGATCCGGTTGAAGTCAAGCGACAACGCATCAGCCAGGGTCCGCACCAAGAGCGTCTTGCCCAGACCAGGCACCCCTTCCAGCAAGGCATGACCGCCAACAAACAAGCACGTCAAGACGCCGTGGACGATCTCCTCATGGCCGACGATCACCTTGGCGATTTCGGTCTTGACCCGTCCATACGCCTCGCGAAACTCCTCGGCGCGGGCTTCCATCGTATCGGTTATGTCGATCGACATCGGGGGCTCCCTGGAATCGTGGATATTGAGTCCCGGCACTGAAGATTCGCGTAGATTAATAATATAAAAAAACGCACCGCTAACAATTCAGTAGACCTCGTCATGAGTGCCCATGGTCTTGAGCAGAATCGCCTCCGATCCTTCATGGGGTATGATTGCAAAGATGATTCGCATGTCATAGCCGGCGCTACAGGCCCAGGAGCCTTCCAGATCACCTTTGAGTTTATGGGTTTTCAGATTGGGATGAAATGCGTCTTCTCCGAGCATGACCAACACTGAGTGAAGTTCATCAACAAAATCTGGATGCTTCTTCGTCAATCGCTTGGCCGCCCGTATGAAGGAACCAGTCTGTATCAGCCGCCGGTTCACGAGAGGATCTCATTGATAATCTCATCCGCCGTGGCTGTTTTGCAACGGCCTTCGGCGTATTCCTGTTCCGCTTTTTGAATCTCGGCGGTGATCCGGCGCCGACCCTGTTCCGCCAAACGTCGACGAACAATTTCCACCAGCATTTTCTGGTCGTCAATCGACAAGTGGTCGATTAATTCCAGTACGTCGCCGAAGGGCATTGAATCTTGCATGACGATCGACTCCGAACCACGACTCAATCAAAGGGATTGGACGCCGCTTGTTATCGGTTGGTGGGCAACATCCACCCCGCGAACCTCGTTCGCATTCGTCGCAACCGATTCTCGCCGGTTGCCGAGGAACCGACCGAGCACGGCCCCGATCAGGGCGAGAATGAGCGTCAGTAACGATTGGCCAACCCGCCGGGAATTGCGCTGCTTCTGGCGAATAGCCATCATTTGTGAATCGTAGGATTGTCTTTGGTCAAAATAATTGTCGAGGGCTTTATTTTCGGCTGGCGAGAGTAGATTCCTGTAAGGAAAATCTGATTTATTAAACATAATAATGTTTCCGATTTCGCCCATGCTACTTGTAACTTGCGCATTATTGAAGGTCGGAAGCGCCAGTTCTGGTACTTGGGGGTGAAGCCGCACGACGATCTCGTCAAGAAGCTCCGTAGTGATCAGATGTTGGTTGACTCTCTCCCCGAGAGAGGGGACGACATAAAGCAGGGCGCATCCCCAGCCGAACAGGGCGAACCCGATCCAGGCCGCGTCACCTCGGCGGACCAGCGCGCCGAGCAACCCCACGGCGAGCGCCGCCAGCGTGAACGTGAACGACAACCGTTCCGCGAAGTCGGTGCCGGCGCGCAGGGCCCCGAGTTCGGCCGCGATCAGGCCGATCAGGATCAACAGGTTCGCCAACGTGAATCGGCTGATGGGACGGCTCATGGCGAGTCCTTGTCCTTGTCTTTCTCCCGTTCTTCCCAGACCTTCTTCTTGGCTCGCAAGAGGCGATTGGTATAGCTTTCCGGCTCGGCGGGTTTGGACTCGGGAGCCAGGCCGCCGGATTGCGGTTTCTTGGGCTCGGGTCTCGGTCCTGGCGATGTCGAGCCGCCAAGTAACGGTTCACCGATATCGCTCGACCCGGGCAAAGTGGGTGGTTCGAACTGGGCGGCGGCGCGGCCTTGTTGCTGTAGTTGCTCGCCGACTTCGGCCTTGCGGCTCCGGAGTTTTTCCATGTACTCAACCGGCGGCGCGACCTCGTGTCCTCGGATCTTCTCCCAATGATCGCGAACCAATTTCCGCATCCTGGCGAAATCTGGCGAGACCCGGCGCACGGCGACGTCGGCCAGAAACAAGACGGCGGCCAGCCAGAGCAAATTTGGCCAGAGGTCTTGAAAACTCTCGGGGGGCTTGAGCTTCGGGTCGCGTCGGAAGACGTCGGCCTGGTCGAGCGTGCGAGGTACGTCGGGCTCGCCATCGTGGCGGTATTTCCAGGAGAGGACCTGGCCGTCGGTCAGGCTCGCGATTGTCTCCAACGTGGCCGGGTTCGACTTCAATTCGCGGTATTCATCGGAGTACGGCACCGAGATCCCGGTCGACAGGACGCTCCGGCTCTTGTCGGCCCCCAAAGCGGCGAGGTTGACGAAATAATTCCCACGCGCCTCGGCCCCGTCCACCGTCGCCTCGTACCGGCCGGGGGCAGTCTGCACCAGCTCGACCGCTTGGTTGGTCAGGTCGGGTTTCGAGACGTTGCCGACGATCTGGAGAAAGTTGAGGAACTCGCCCGATTTATCGAGCGCATCGACGACGATCTTGATTTGCCCCCCTTCGCGACGGACCGAGAGGTTCAAGTTGCGGTCGTCGGTCGGCCGCAGCGACCAGCGAATGACCTG
>JBDTIR010000635.1:0-2156 GCA_039936275.1 Isosphaeraceae bacterium
GCATTTTGGCGGGTCACTCGGGTGGGTTTATTCGCGATTGCTCTTGGATGTTCCGGGTTGATTTTCTCTGGATGCGGCGGCCAGAGTCACGAACCGGCCAGGCCGATGGTCAAGGCGCCCCCGGAAGACGACTCGCCCGACGTCGAGATTCCTGAGACGATCCCGTTCCAGGTTCCCGAAGGGTACAAAGCCGAACGGGTCGCGGCCTGGCCCCTGGTCGAGCATCCGATGTTCGCTTGCTTTGACGATCAAGGTCGGCTTTATGTGGCCGATTCGTCCGGCCACGCCCTCAACGCCGATCAATTGACGGCCGCTCCGCCCGACGTGATCCGATGCCTGGAGGACCTTGACGGCGACGGCCTGTTTGACAAGACCACGGTCTTCGCCGACAAGATGACCTTCCCCCAGGGGGTACTCTGGCACGACGGCGCGGTCTTCACCGCTTCGCCGCCCAGCCTCTGGCGGCTGGAAGACACCGATGGCGACGGCAAAGTAGACCAGCGTCAGGAACTGGTCACGGGGTTTCCGTTCACGGGGATCGCCGACGACCTCCACGGTCCTTGCCTCGGTCCCGACGGCCGCCTCTACTGGGGGGTCGGGCGGTTTGACTACGCGATCAGGCGTCCTGGAGGCCCCTTGATCCGTGAAGGCAAGGCCCCCTTGATCATGCGTGCCAGGCCAGACGGCTCAGAGACCGAGGTCTATTCCGCGGCGATGGGCAATCCGGTGGAAGTCGCGTTCAGTCCCGAGGGGGAACCGTTCTCGTGCGGGACCTTCCTGGCCCCCGAGGCGATGGGCGAAGGCTTGCGCGACGCGATCATCCATTGCGTCGTGGGCGGAGTCTACTCGGTCCGCGATCGCGCCTTGAAAGAAGACACACGGACGGGCGACTTCCTGCCGCCGCTGTCCCATCTCGGGGTGGCCGCGGGGTCGGGGATCATGCGGGCCCGAGGCGGGCCGTTCGGTGACGAGGACAACCTCAACCTTTACTCGGCCCTGTTCAACCTTCACAGCGTCGAGCGCCATCACCTTGAACGCGACGGAGCGACCTTCGTCGCCAAGCCTGAGCCGTTCCTGACCTCAGACGTCCCCGACTTTCATCCCACCGACGTCCTCGAAGACGCCGACGGCTCGTTGCTGGTCGTCGATACCGGCGGCTGGTTCCGGAGCTGTCCTACTTCGCAAATCGGCAAAAAGCGCGTTTTGGGCGGAATTTATCGGGTCCGCCGCGTGGGAAGCAAACCTCCGGACGACCCTCGCGGGCTCAAAAAACGGCCAAAGTCCACTAATCTACCCGCCTGGGTCAAACGGCTTGACGACCCTCGATTCGCGGTGCGAGACGACGCCATCAACCAGCTTACCAAGGCGGGCGCGAAGGCGATCCCCTTGCTCCGTAAGGTCGTCCGCAAAGGGGCGACCACCAGGGCCAAACGCGACGCCCTCTGGACCCTGGCCAGGATCGAAGGGGATGAGGCCGACGCATTGGTCAGGACCTCGCTCAAGGACGAGGACCCGGGGGTTCGCCTGACCGCCGCGACCATTGCGTCCCTGCACCGAGACCCGAAGGCCCTGGACCGCCTGATCGCGATGGTCAAGACCGACGTCCCCCAGGTCCGCCGCGAAGCCGCCACGGCGATCGGCCGGATTGGCCTCGCCAAGGCGGTCCCGGCCCTGCTCAGCAACCTCCAGAGTAACGGCGGCCCGTTCCTCGATCACGCCTTGATTCACGCCCTGATCGTGATCGCCGACCGCGAGGCCACCTTGCCCGCCTTGCGATCCAAGAACCCGAGAATCCGTAGAGGGGCCCTGATCGCCCTGGACCAGATGACCGGAGGGGAATTGACCCCGAACCAGGTGACGCCCTTGCTCGCCCCCAACGAGCCGGAGGTCCGCCAGGCTGCAATCCAGGTCATCGCCTCCCGCCCGGAATGGGCCAGCGAGATGACCGACCTGTTCCAAACCTGGCTCGCCATGGAACACCCCAACAAACGCCAGAGGGCGAACTTCCGTCAAATCTTGCTGGCCTTCGCCACCGCGCCTCCCGTTCAAGCCTTGATCGCCGAGGCCCTTCCCAGCGGCTCCACGCCAACAGCCGCGAAACTGGTCGTGCTTGAGACTATCGGCCAGGTTCCCGCCGATCAGTGGCCCTCGACCTG
>JBDTIR010000636.1:0-6791 GCA_039936275.1 Isosphaeraceae bacterium
GCCCGAGGGGGCCGGCGTCCGATCCAGCAGTTCCGAGAAGCGGTTGAGGCCCTGAGCCCAAAGGGGGCGCCCTTGGCCGATCGGGCGCGGATTGGCCTGGAACTGTTCGCCGCGCTGCGGCCCGATCACCCGATCCGCCAGTATGAGGCCCAGACGTCCGGCCCAGCGGGGCCAACCGCCGATCGGCTCGTGACTGGCTATCTCAATGAGGCGGAGCGGGACGTTGATCTGGCCGAGGCGGTCGCGACCGTCGAGCGGGCCGGCCTGGCGTTCCTGTACGCAGCGGCCGGCCACCCCTGGCAGCCCGACCGGATTTTCCAGGGCGCGATTCCCAAAGAACTCCAGGCCAGGGTGGCTGACCTGGAGGATCGGGAGCGGACGCTCTTGATGGACGCCCTCGACCCCACCTTGCACCGCGATGAACACCGGATCTACGCCTCGGCTGCGGAATTCGAACCGAGGCTGCCATCCTGGCCCGAGGAGCGCGAGGCTCAACCTGACTCATTCGATCGCCTGATCCCCCACCTGACTGGTCTGGCCGCTCCGGCTGGGATCGATCCCGACCCCGCGAACGGCCGGGGGCGGGTCAGTTACCGGGTCGTCACGGGCATGCTCGGCGAGATCGACCGTCGTTCTCATCTGATGGCGGCGGCCGTCGACGGCAGGCGCACCTGCGGCCAGATCGATCAACTCCTCTACGATCAGACCGGGAATGCCGAGAGCGCAGCCACCCGCCAGGCCCGCTGGCTCGATCTGGCCAACTATGGCTTCGTTTTGCTCGAAGCACCCGATCCCCGCCAGCATGTGGATTGCATTCACCTGGGACCGATCCGCGACCGGCTCGACTGTCCTTGCCCGCGCCGCTGGGTCCGCGCCTGCGAACGGCATGGGTTCTGCACGATTGATCTGAGCCCCGTTGAAGATCCTCGAGCGCCAGCCCTGGCTGCGGCTCTGAAGCGGCTCAAGATCGCGAAGGTCGCCGTGTGCGGCCAGTGTCCGGACTACGTGCCCGAAGAATAATTGGATCGAAAGGTGGATTGAGGCGATCAACTCGTTATATTAAATTAGAGGGATCTTGCCCAGTCAGTGGACGGCGTGACGGGTCGGGTTCTATCATTTGGGAGTGGCCTCTCTTGATCCGGTTGAGAAGCCCTCGATCTGGTCTTGGTTTCGGTCCAGGACGCCCTCAATGCCCGTACTGGTGGCCTTGGATGAAGGTTCCGACATCCCAATCGACCGCGCCGTGATGGTGGTGGGCCGCCATCCCCAGTGCGACGCCCGGCTTGATTCGATCCGGGTTTCGCGGCGGCACTGCTGCATGACGGCCGATCAGGGCGAGGTCGTCGTGCGCGACCTGGGCAGCACCAACGGCATCCGGATCAATGGCGAGCGGGTGGACGTCGGTCGGCTCCGACCTGGTGATGAACTCTCGATCGCCCACATTCGCTACCGGCTCGACGACAATCGGGGCCAGGATCACACCTTGGCCGACCCGGTCGAGTCGTCCCGTGGCGACGGCCACCACATGCCCTTCCGCGCTCGTGGCGGCCGCGCGGCGAGCGAGGACGACAACCCCCTGGCCGCCGCGGTTCGCGACCTGCTCCCCTCGAGCCTGGCTGAGAAGTGTCGCATCCAGATTATCGTCCACACGAAGCCCGAGGCCGGGGAGCCCGACGGCGAGGCCCCGAGGTCCGACGTATGTCCGCGCGACTCATCCCCTTGACAGCCCATGGCTCTCCGGTCCTCAACTTGCAACGGCCCGTGCTCTTGATCGGCCGCCACTCTGAGTGCGACATCCGGCTTGATTTGCCCCAGGTCTCGCGCCGGCACTGCTGCATGGCGATGGCCGACGACCGCCTCTTGATCCGCGATCTGGGCAGCCGCCACGGGGTCCGCGTCAACGGCCGACGGGTGGACGAGGCCCGGCTGCTCCCCGGCGACGAGATCGCCATCGGCCCGCTCATCTACCGTCTCGAAGACCCGACCTCCCGTTCCCCGGAGCTACCCCGGAATACCGCTGCCAAGCCGCCTAACCACCTGGAGAATGGCGACGACGCCATCGAGATGGTCCCGCTGAGTGACACGTTTCCCAAGATCTGAGTTCGGCGTTTTGAACTGCGAATCAACGAACTCGAAAGATCCACTGTCCACGTTGTTTTGAGTCTGGGACAGCCGAGATCGACGATCGAGGGAGAGACCATTGCCCCGATTTGCCCCTGATCGCTCTTCCAAGGTCCGAATGGACAAAACGCCGGGGATCGTTTATAATTCAGAGTTTGCAGTCGGTGATCGCGATGGCACCGGCAAAGTTTGCCGGTTTTGCGCCGGCCGAGGAACCAGCAAAATCCTCTTGCCATCCCGCCCCTAATCGTCTTTGATCGCACTCCTAAGGCGGTACAATATCCGATAGGTGGATTGCGAATCACTCGGTGGGTTGGCCGTTCAATCGTGTGCGCCGACTCGACCGCGACGCGGTTCGCCCGTCGAGCATGCACCTTCAACTAAGGACCCTGAGCGATGCGTAATCCGTGGAACACCCGGTCGATCGTCCCGGTCCTGCTGGTCGCCCTAGCGGTGGCGGCCCCGGCCCATGCCGGTAAGCTGTCTTGGCTGGATGACGTGGTGCGCCAGGTGGTCCGTGAGACTGAAACCGGCGGCAAGACCGCCGTTAAAGGGACGGGCCGTCTGTTCGTCCATGAGGCCGACGAGGGGCTCGAAACCCTGGTCAAGCGATCGGACGATCTGGCCCGCGTGGCCCGTCGGGCCGATGAGCCGGCCGAAGCCGCCCTGCGGACCCGGTTCACCCGCCTGATCCGCCACGATCCGGAAATGGCCAGAACCTTTGCGCATCTTGCCCCCGCCGAGCAGCGACTGGTCGTCGAGATGGGCGAGACCGCCCAGCGTCTGGCCCGCCGTTACCCCGGCCAGGCCGAACCGATGATCCGCGCCCTGGGGACTGAAGGGCTCTCTGCCGTCCGCGTCTACGGCGACGACGTGGCCGAGGTCCTGGTCAAGGAAGGCTCCGAAAGCGTCAACGTCCTGCGCAAGTCTGGCAGGGGCGGCTGGTCGTTCTACACCGGCACGGTCCTGACACACAAGAAGAAACTAGCCGCGGCGGGCGTACTCGCCCTCTTCCTGGCCAACCCCGACCAGTTCGTCGATACTGCTGGTCAGGCCACGCGCTATGCCGTAGAACAGTTCGCGAGGGCGGGCATTCAACTCGCCGGTGCCGTCGGCTCGGGCGCGAGCAAAGGGCTAGAATCGGCCCTTGGCCAGACACTCGTCTCGTATGGAATTAACTCGGCCATGGCCCGCAAGGCTGGCATGATCGGCGCGGCCTTGGTCGCGATACTGGCAACCCTGGTCATCCTGGGCATCCCCGTCGCCTGGCTCTTTCGCCCGTTAACCTGGCCCTTGCGGTTGGTCAGGCGCCGGGCCGTCCGCGCGACACCTTGATCTGATTGCCAGCCGTTGAATCTGCCGATAAGATAATAGAGGGGCTCGGCCGATGAAGGACTACCTTGTATCGTTCGACCGCAATCAAAACCCAGTGTTGGTCGTAGCGGTCACGACAGAGTCGGCGACGGCCGATGACCTGATTGAGCTCAACCATCGGCTCCAATCCGTAGTTCCTTCGATCCCGTTCGGCATGGTTGTTGATCCGGAAGTGATCCGAGTTGTCAAGCTTGGTCATGATGGCTTGGTGCCGAACCCGGTCGAACTCGTCACGCGCGAGATGCTCGGTCCCTACGATCCGGATTTCGCCGGCCAGGATACCGAGTATGGCACCAAGCAGGGTTTTCTCATCTATTTCAAAGGACGAGTCGAATCCTGGCTCTGGGACCTGGCTGACCGCTGGAAGCTGGACCAACCGCCGGGAATGCGGGAACTGGCCGCAATCACGCTGCTGGACCGCTTGAGGGGGGGCAATACAAGCGACGAGGTTGCCGTCCGTGGTTCGATTATACCTTGAAACCAACTTCCTCGTGGGGTATGCCATGGGACGCGAAACTAAAGCGGACCTGCTGCTCTCAACGAGCCGGATCCCGTCGGTCAGCCTGGCCATTCCAAGCATCTGCTTCTTCGAGGCGGGCGTCTGGCGCGAAGGTGAGATCAAGCGACGCCACCAACTCGATCGGACAATGAGAGACCAGATTACCCAGTTGATGCGCGACCTTGTTTCTCCGTTCGCGTCGTCGCTTCGTTCGCATCTGCACCAGGCTCGCGATGCAAACGATTCGTATTTCCGTTCCATCGACTTACGCCTTTCTCAAGTCTTTGAGCAGCTCTCCAGGAACATCGAATGGATCGGCCTGAGCCCAGAGGCGCTGAATGAATGTCGGACGACACCGCGGATCGGTGAAATGACCGATGACCTGATTCTGTCCTGTATTCTTGAACACGCCCGATCTCATCGAGAGGGCCACAAGGCGTTCCTGAGCGGTAATACACAGGATTTTGGCCGACAAGAGATCCGCGAAGCCTTGCGCGAATCCGGCGTGGACCGATTTTTCACGACGACCCACGATGCGCTCGGCTGGCTGGCGTCACCGACGGATTGACCGATCCACGAGACGAGTTTGGACGTAAGAAATCACTGGGCCGTCGGGCCTCCATCTGGTTGATAACTGGATTCGCCAAAAAGGGACGGGGCAAAAAGTATGTCGAACCGTCGCAAAGGTCATCTTGACAAACTGGAACGCCGGCTGACCGGGTCGAAGCGGATCGCCCTGTTCGGCCATCGAGCCGTGGGCAAGACGACCCTGCTGGCGATGCTCTATCGCGAAGCCGCGGGCGGGCGAGTGCCTGGCGTCCGCCTGGCCGCCGCCGATCCAGCCAGCGCCGAGTATCTGGCCGAGAAGGTCGCGCAGATCGAGGCCGGCGAACCCCTGGCGGGCACCCTGGCCGAGACCGCCCTCCGCCTTCGGCTCTACCACAATCACGCCCGGTTCGACCTGGTCGTCAAGGATTACCAGGGGGAACACGTCACCCTCGGCACCGACGCCCCCATCCAGGCCTTTTTCGCCGACTCCGACGCCGTGCTGCTCTGCCTGGACCCCGGCGGCGATGATAAGGCTATGGACCGACATCGACGCCAGCAAGAAATTGAAGACCTGCTCGAACGCTACATCGAGCGCTCCGAAAACGCAACCGCCGACCGGCCGGTCGCGCTCTTGTTAACCAAGTATGATCGCGTGGTCGATCGAGGCGGCCCGCCGCCCGAGCAGGTTGAGCGGTTGGTTGAATCACGATACGGCATGACCCGGCACGCTCTGGCCCGACACGCCCCGCACAGTGCGATGTTCGCCGTCAGTTCTTACGGCAAGGGGGCCAACGGCGACGGCCGACCCCCGGCCGACCTTCAGCCAACGGGCCTGGAGGGGCCGCTCGGCTGGCTCGCCGATCAACTGGAAGCGCGCGACCGCGAATTGCTCGACTGGATCTGGGACCTCGCTCCCGACGACCTACCTCGCCTGGCCCGTTGCGTCGCCGCCTTCCAGCGCCATTATCCACGATCTGACCAGGCCGCCACGTTCCAGACCCGCCTGGCCGCTCTGCGCCGCAAGCACCGAAAACGGGGTATCGTTCGACTGGTGGGAACGGCCGCGCTGCTCGCTCTGGGCCTGGCGGTCTACGACGCCTGGGGCTACCGCGCGGCCCTGGCATTCGAACGCGGCGAGCACTCGCCAATCACCGTCGAACAGCGCTGGGCCGACCTTCTGGTCTGGCATCCTTCGCTCCCCTGGATCTGGCCTGGCGAAGCCCGCCAGGCCCGCCGCAAGTACGCCGACTGGCGTGTGAAGGCCACCGGCGCCCGTCTCGTCGCCGGTACGGCCGGGCCGGACGTCAGCGCCGAGATGAGCCGATTGAAAGAAGAAAACCCCGCCCTGACCCTCTCGATCAAGCGCCAGGTTGAGGACGTCCAGCAGCAGCAGCGGCACGACCTGGCCTGGAAAGCCCTTCAGGTCGCCGACCTGGCCGCGATCGAACAGCCAGACGAGCACCTCAGCGCCGTCCGCAAGTTCCTCCGCGATTTTCCCCAGACCGAGCACCGCGCCGAGGCTGTCAAGCAGATCGAGGCGCTCGCCCTTCTCGTCGACCAGCAGCGCGACCTCAGCGACCGACAGGCCCTGGACGCCTTGATCCAGGCCGGACGCCTGCCAGACGCCGACCTGACCGAGTTGATCCGCCGCACCCAGGAGTTTCTTGACGAGCACCCCGAAAGCCGATGGGTCGCCGAGGCCCGAGGGCAGCGCGATCAGTACGCCCACCGGCTCGACGACCTCGACTTCGCCCGCGCCCTCCAGTTCTCCAAGGAGTCGCCGGTCAACTTCGCCGTCCGCCGCCGCAAGTATCAAGAATACCTCCAGGCCCACGAGACCGGCGGCCGACACGTCCGCGAGGCAGCCGAGGCCCTCGCGCAGCTCGAACGCGACCAGGATGCGCACCTGTACCGCCAGGCGTATGATTACGCGATCGCTCATCCCGCCGACGTCGCCGGCGTCGCCTCGGCGCTTCGGTCGTACCTGAACAGCAACCCCGACGGTCGATTCGCCAAAGCGGCCGGGACCTATCTGGCTTGGTGGGAGAAGTCATCCGTTCCCGGTGCCTATCGCGTCGTTCTGCGCCGCGGCGAGGTCGAGCCCGACGTCGGTAAGTGGCTCTCCAGCGGTGGTCCCGATCTGGGCGTCGTGCTCTGGGTCGGCGGCGTCAAGTACGGGCCGACCCCCGTGGCCCCCAACTCGCGCAAACCGATCTGGGACTACACCTTTTCCCGTCCTATCAAGTGG
>JBDTIR010000637.1:0-3705 GCA_039936275.1 Isosphaeraceae bacterium
CCCTAACGTGCTTTGATGTCCCGGTTTCGCCGGAGCTTCCGGGACAGACTCTTAGCGTTTCATGCGACATTGCCGGGGCTGATCGTCGCAGGACTGACGTTCTGCCCATGCCCGCGTTTGCCTTGGCTGGACTTCAAAGGTCTCGAACGCCGCGCCGCTGGCTATGAAGCCGAGCGGCGGGCGTATGAGCTTACATTAGTTCCGACTTCGAACAAAGGGATCACGCACTGACAGCGATCTCGATCTCAAGGAGTTCCTCATTCATGGGTAAGACGCCAAGGGTCCACTCGTCGGCGTCGTCGGCCCCGGCTTCCAGCTCGGTCTTGAGCCGCTTACGGGCGGTGTGCAGCCGACGCTTGACCGTGCCGATGGGGACGTCAAATTGCTCAGCGATCTCCAGCAAGGATTGCTCCTGGATGTAGAAGGCCACCAGGACCTCGCGGTCCATCGGCTTGAGCTGGGCGAGGGCTTCCCAGAGTTGTTCGGCACGCTCACGGCGAATCAGTTCGTCAAGCGGATCAGCGCGATGGCCGCTGGCGCCGTCGAGGACCTCGTCTTCGACGCTGAGCAAGGCAACCCGGCGCGTGGCCCGGTTAATTGCCATCCGCGCGGCGACCTGACGGAGCCAGCCAGCGAACCGCTCGGGCTCGCGAAGCTGGTCAATCCGCCGCATGACGTGCAAGAAGACTTCCTGGGTCAGCTCAAGCGCCTCGTTGGGGTTGCCGAGCCTGCCCAGGCAGACCGCGTAGACGGTCCTCTGGAACTGCTCGACCAGGGCGCCGAACGCCTCGCGGTCGCCGAGCTGAGCCATTTTCACTAACGCCGCCGTCTCTATCCAACCGACCGACTGACTCGCTTCATTCTGCAAGGTCAAAGACACTGGTCCCGCCCCCATCCTCTTTGAAGGGGATTCGCCTTGGAAACGGATCGCGGCCTCGCTGTGTTTCACAACATGTGTCAATGGGCCGTTGACGATCCGAACGCAAAGGCATTCGTTCACGGTTCAGGTCGCCGATCGTTGGCGTCGCGCTTCAAGCGGATCTGAAAGCCGGCTGAGAACTTCTTCGAAACCGGGCAGACGATCCACGAGCGGCAAACGCCAGTTCAACGGCGACCGACGGTGACGGCTAAGCGCGGCGCACCCACATGTCAGAAAGTGTCAGGTTCTGGTATGTGTTGTTCCAACGCGAGCCGACCACTCACCCCAACGGGGCGGAGTTAACGCGAACCAAGGGTCAATCGGCGTTCTAGCCGGTCCTTCGGTTCGGATCAACTCCCGCAGTTGTCTAAGGTTGAAGGGGGTCGGCTTCACCCCCCCGACGCGATCGGTATTGCGTCAGGGGTCAGGGGCAATCGGATGGTCGCTCGGGCGGCTCGCCCCGCTACCTGTTTCGACCTTGAGGCGTCCGCGAGTCTCACTCGCGAACCGACCAGGGGGTGGGAACAGGAACCCGGGGTTTGCTCTTGGGCTCGGGACCGGCTCGACCTTGGCCCTGGATCGTGCGCGACGATCGGGCCTACAGTCAGCGGCGCCTCCACGACCAACTCAACCCCTTGCCAAGGTGCCTTGACCGCTCGGGGCCAGGCGACGTCGGCAGGTGAACTCGGGGCCGGAATCGAAATGGGCGGCCCAATCAGATTAGGCCATCCAATCATCCTCATCCGGTCCCCTTGCCACATGGAATCGGCGTGCATAGCAAAGGCGTGACGGGCGCGCAGAGCCTGATGACCAAGATAACCCGCCACATTGGCGAGCGACCGCGTGCCGAGATTCAGCCCATTGAGATTGGCCGACAGCGTCCGGTTCGTGCGGTTCAACATGGTCAAGGGCCCTCGCATCCGCCACCTTGGGGCGGGCAAAAAAAGCAAAACCGGCATTGACGCGGGGCGGCACCAAAAAAGGCCGCCTCAGAAAGCCGACCCATGCCTTGGTCGGCCCGCTCATCAAAAAAGGATGAACGCTGCGTCCTCAACCTTCCAACAACAGCCCGACCCGTTCAAAGGTCGATCCGGTGTCTGGGGGCTCAGACACGATCATAACGTTCAGGGTTCACGGAGATTTAAAAAAAATCGCGAGTCTTCCGGTTTTCAGTTCAGCCTACGTCGGTAGACCCGAAGAGCCGATCCGGTATGAACCAACTCAAAACCTTGTTTTGAAAGGCTTTGCGCAAGAGGGTCGTCACGCAGAATGAATACCCAGCGGATCACCGATTCGAGTCGAGGATACCCTGGCGGTTTGTTTTTGTCCATGACGTTGCTATAAAGGAGTCGTCGAGAGGACAGGGGGGCGGTCACCTCGTAGGCCGCCAGGACGCCGTCGTCAGGCCCGACCCGATCAATCCATTGCCAGACCTCGGCCGCTTCCCGAGTTGAGATCGGCTGGGGGATCTGGGCGAGCCTGCTGGCCATCGTCCGGTCGGCCAGAAGCAAGCTGACGGCCGCCAGGGTCCAGACCCCGATCCGCCGCCAACGATCGCCTGGCCAACGATCCAACCAGCGGCCGACCTTGGCAAAGCCGATCAAACCGGCCGCCAGGGCCAGGAAAACAAAGAGCGCCGTGTAGCGGACGTGGTGCCATTGCTCGGTCGCAATCAAAGGGAGTGCCCATCGTCCGCGCGCCAGGGTCAAGACCCAAGGGACCGCGAGCAACCCCACCCGAGGGGCCAAGCAGGCCAGGATCGCCCAAGCGCCGAGCCCGACGGCCAGAAAGTCCAAACTGGTTGCCAGGGTCTCATCCAGCCCCGCCTTGGGTCCGGTGAACTGGCTTAAATACGCCTCGGGCGTACTTGGGCCGATCATCCAGCGCAGGTAGCCGAAGAAACCGAAAAGGAACCAGGCCAGGCCCACGATCAGCAAGGTTCTGGCCCATCGGTAGCTCTTGCCGACGTCTTCCGGATTTCTCGGCGGCAGGATCGCCATTGAGGCCACGACCAGGGCGAACTCTTGCCGGCAGGCGAGCATGCCGCCAATCCCCAAGGCCGAGAGCCAGCATCGGCGGCTTCTGACCCCTTGGATCGCCCAGAGCACGAACGGCAGGGCCAGTTGCAGCTCCCGGAAATCGTTCCAGACCAAAGGCCAGAGTAACGGCGTCGCCGGTACCAGAGCCAATCCCGCCAGGGCCCAGGGGTTGGACGAGCCTTCGGAACGCAACAACCCGAACGCCGCGGGCAAGCCCCACCAGAAGACCACGTTCTGGACCACCAGCAAAACCTCGGGATCAGACCACAAGAAATAGATAGGAATGAGCAGATATCGCGCGGGCGACAGGTAATTCGTCTTCCAGGCTGACGGCCCCTCGTCGGCATACGCCGCGATCGGACGAACCGAGAGGACGCCGTCCCCCCGGGTAATCGACCAGAACCACTGGTTGTAATAGGCCAGGTCCCACGACCAACCTGTGCGGAACTCACGATAACGGGTCAACGCTCGGGACGTCGTCAAGGTGGTCAAGACGGCCGTCAACACAAGAACCAGCAACCAGGGGGTTGAGTGGCGCAGGGACGTTTTGAATGGGATGACCCGTTTCAAATTCAAAATTCCAGAGTATTGATTCAAATAAAATGTCAAAACAGATGATTGACCGCTATTTCGTGTGTGAATCCACGGTCCAGCGTCCGGCGAAACCGTCAATGGAGAGGACCACGCGACCTGGTAAATACCGACGAGCCACGTCGGCCATCCGGTCGCGGTAGGCGAGGTTGACCG
>JBDTIR010000638.1:0-6283 GCA_039936275.1 Isosphaeraceae bacterium
CAGGTTACGGCCGATCTGAACGCGGTCACGGCCTACGTCGCCAAGCTGCCGGCCTGCAACGGCAAAGTTGCGGTCAGTGGCTTCTGCTGGGGCGGCGGCCAGTCGTTCCGGTTCGCTACGAACAACAAGGACGTCAAGGCGGCCTTCGTGTTTTACGGTCCCGGGCCGGAAACCGAGGTTGACGCCGCTCGTATTCAAGCGCCGGTCCACGGGTTTTACGCCGGCAACGATGCGCGCATCAACGCCACCATCCCCAAAACCACCGCGTTGATGAAGAAGGAAAATAAGAAGTACGATCCCGTTATTTATGATGGCGCGGGCCACGGATTCATGCGTGCCGGCGAAGCGCCCGACGCCAATGCAGGGAACAAGAAAGCACGTGATGAGGCCTGGACCCGTTTGAAAGGCTTGCTGAAGGCGATTGATTGACAAGGGCCGAAGCCTCCGCCTATTTGCGTTCACCCCGCCATGGTCACGACCAAAGCGCGGGGTGAATCCACTTATCGAGCAGCATCAAGCAGGACGATCCGTCGAGCGCCGGGAAGCGTCTCGCGCTGGACCTCGAAAGAACTGCTTCCTGAGCGATACACCGGGCAGTCGGGAAGGGCGTCGAGGAACCGCTCAACCGGCTGGATCTTGAGGTTGATTCGAGGGGTCTTGTAGTGCATCGGCACGACAATACGAGGGCCGATGGCGTCGAGTAGCGGGGGGATGTCAGGGAAGTCGATCGTGGGAGGGCCGCCAGCGAGAGCCAGGACGATTTCGGCTCCCTGGAGCGGGGCAAGTTCATCGGCGCTTAAAGGGTGGCCCAGGTCACCCAGGTGAACGATGCGCATGCCTTCGACGTGGATTTGCAAGATCGTCACCTCGTCGCCGGGGAGACGTTCGGGGGTCTCGAACACGGGCACGGCTTCGAACCGGATTCCCCGAACGGTCCGGCCTTCTTTGGGAAGTTCGAGCCCCCGGACGACCTCGAACGGCGGGACGATCTGGCCAAGATGGCTATGGTAGCGGTCGTTCTCGTGACTGACGGCCACGATGTCGGCCGGTTCGGCAATCGGCGCGTAGCCGCCTGAGTCCGGGGAGCGGAACGGGTCCAGGATGATCCGCGTCCCCTCGGTCTCGATCAGGAACGCCGCATGTCCATACCAGGTGATTCGCATGGAGGGTTCTCGGTTCCTGCGTTATTGCAGCGGGCGCAGGCCCGCTTGCTGGCGAGCCTGATTGACAAGGGCCAACGCCCTGGGGGCCCCTTTGAGGAATCGGGTCAACTGGGTTGGCGAGCAACCGAGGTGCTCGGCGGCCGGGTGAAGGTCCATGCCGTTGGCCCCGAGGACGTCAAGCGCTTCGGCCAGCAAGGCGGGGAAGTCGTCATGGTTTGGATTGACGTTGATCCGTCCCCCTTGGCAGCGCGATTGCCAGAGCAAGCTGGGTGCTTTGCCTAGAGACCAGGGGCGACGGACCTCGACGGCCAAGGTGATCCGGAGTCGGTTGAGGGCGACCCGGCCGTTTTCGCCTTGACTCCGCCGCTCATTCGCCTCGGCGATCAGGCCGGTCGGGCGGTGGGTCAGGATGACGGCGGTCTCAACCTTGTTCCGGTTCTGCCCACCAGGTCCAGAACGCCGCGTTCGGCGAACGTCGCACTGGGCGAGAAGTTGCTCCAGGTCGATCGCGGCGGGGTGTGGATCGTTGGCGTTCAAAAAAAGATGGTCCAGGTCGCTTCAATCAAAACCGGGGGATCGTGACCGTGGCACCCTTCTTCAGGGCGGACTCATGGGCGCACAGGCCGACCATGGTCCAGTTGGCCGAGGTCTCGGCGTCGGGAAGGGCGGGCCGCTCCCCTTTGATGGCGCTGAGGAAGGCGTGAACCAGATGAGGATGTGATCCGCCGTGCCCTCCCCCTTGGGTGAACGAGAGATGTTGCTTGTCTTCGGTATCGTAGACCCCTTTGGTGGTGAACCTTTGGATCGGTTCAGGCAGGAGGCGGGCGTAGTCAGGGACGGAGACGCGCTGGGGGATTTCGGGCTCGGGCTTCCCCTTGGTGTGGATGACGGGCTCTTCGCCATCGACCTGCTGCCACTCGAAGGATTTCTTGCTGCCGAAGACGTCGAAACTTTCGCGATACTGGCGGGCGGTGTCGAAGAGGCTGCGGGTCACCTCGGCGCAGACGTCGGAATCTCTGATGGTGAAGGTGGCCGTTTCGACGGCGAAGGGGCTGTCGTACTTGTCGATCAGGTCGTCTCGAATCCGGCCGGAGCCGTGGCAGTTGACGGTCTCGGCGAGCTTGCCCAGGATCGCCAAGCAGGGGCTGACGCAGTGGGTGGCGTACCACATGGGGGGCAAGCCTGGCCAGTAGTCTGGCCAGCCGTCCATGTCTTGTTGGTGGCTGCCTCTGAGAAACTGGATGCGTCCGAGTTCGCCGGTTTCGTGCAACTCCCTGGCAAAGAGATATTCGCGGCTGTAGACGACCGTCTCCATCATCATGTAGACTTTGCCCGAGGCCCGCTGGGCTTCGACGATGGCCTGGCACTGGTCGATGGTCGTGGCCATCGGCACGGTGCAGGCGACGTGCTTGCCGGCCTTGAGCGCGGCGATGCTCTGTGGACCGTGGTCGGGGATCGGCGAGTTGATGTGAACGGCGTCGATGTCCGGATCATGCAAAACGTCTTCAAACCGGGTGTACCGTTTGGCGACCTTCCAGCGGTCTCCGCATTCGTCGAGTCCGGCTTGCGACCTTCGGCAGATCGCGGCCATCTCGGCACCCGGATAGCGTTGATAGATCGGGATGAACTCGGCCCCGAAGCCCAGGCCGATGACGGCCACGCGGATCGGCTTGTCACTCGCCATCTGGGTCGGTCCTTCATCAATGGGCGGAAGGTGCAGAATCGCTCAATCAGTTATGGACGCTCAGGATAGTGGCATTTCCAGGTAAAGGCAAGCGGGTCGATCGGATCGATTCGACTTCAAGAGGTCTAAAAGTCTGTTCCATAAGGCGCTGCGAACGAATAAGTGGAGTCATTATCTTCCTGTGGGACAGCCGCCCTCGGCTGTCCAAGGCCAGGCTGAGGACAGCCGAGGGCGGCTGTCCCACATCGTTCGCGACGCTCAAGGAGGAACTTCTGGGACAGACTCATAACGGGGAGGCAAGGCAGACCGATGGCGGCGATTCAAAAAAAGGGTCCAGTGCGGGTGGCCGTCATCGGCGCCGGCGCGGTCAGTGACTATCATCATGTGCCGGCCTTGCGGCTGGATCCAAGGGCGGAACTCGTCGCCGTGGGCGACCTGAACGCGGAGTTGCTGGAGAAACGTCGAACGGAGTGGGGCGTTGATCGGGTCACGACCGACATCGACGCCCTCTGCCAGGCCGACGACATTGACGCGGTCATCATTGCCACGCCCAACTTCACCCACAGGCCGATCGCCCTGGCGGCGGCCCTTGGCGGTAAGCACGTCATGTGCGAGAAACCCCTGGGCCTGAACGCTGAGGAAGCCCGCGCCATGACCGACGCCTGCCGGTCGGCCGGCGTGGTCCACATGACTGCGTTCACTTACCGGTTTGCCCCGTCGATGCGGTACATGGCCCATCTGGTCAAGTCGGGCGCCCTGGGCACACCTCGTCATTTCCGATCGCAGCGGTTCCTCGACTGGCCGGAGACGAGTTGGGGCTGGCGGCAGTATAAGGACAAGGCCGGGGGCGGCGACCTGTTCGATATGACGATCCACCGGATTGACTTCGCGATCGGCTTGATGGGCCCTTTGGCCCGAATCTGTGGGGCCGTGGCGCGGTTCGCCCCTCGTGATCGAACCGTGGACGGCCAGACTTGCCCGCCTTCAGAGGTGGACGACTGGTCAGCCCTGATCGGCGAGTTCCAGTCTGGCGCGACCGGCGTCTGGGAAGGGACCACCCTGGCCAAAGGCTACGGCCGCAACGGGTTCGGGCACGAATGGGCCGAGATCAACGGCGCGGAGGGGTCGGCCGTCTATCGCTTGCACGAGCCGAATGTGATCTTGCTGGGCAAGACCGGGCACGATCTGGCTCCTCAAGCCGTGCCCGAGGAGTTCCTCAAGCCCGTGGGCAGCCCTCGCGATCCTGGGGAAGGGGAGCCGGCGACGGTCTTCCGCTACGATCTAGCCTGGGAATTCATTTCGGCGATTGTCGAAGGTCGCGACGCGGTGCCAAGCTTCGTCGATGGTTTGAACGCCCAGATCGTAGCCGACGCAGTCCTCCAATCGCACGCTCAGCGGACCTGGATCGACGTTCCGCCGCCGATCGCCTAGGCGAAGGACTCAAGTCGGGGGTGGATGACGTCCGATTAACCGGATTATACCGCGCCAAAAGGACGTCGCGCCGGTGGATTGGACCTTGGTCGCCGTCCCCCCCCGCTCGCCCAAAGGAAGGAGGGTCGCGATGCGTTACCCCTGGTCTCACCTCGTCGCCAAGACTCGGCGGATCGCGACAGACATTGCTCGACGCCAGCGAAAACGCATCCCTGAAGTGGTTCCGCTTGAGGGTCGAGCGATGTTGTCGCTCACGGTGACGGCGCTTCAGGTCACACCCTCGGTCCTCTGGCCTCCGAACGGCCGGTACGTTCCGGTGACTGTTACGGGCAAGTTATTGCAGTTTGAGATCGTGACCGTCAACGACAAGTCGAAGGTGGTCGTTGGCTCGCTACCCGGCGAGAAACGGGCCAACTTCAATGTCACGGACGAATACCGCCGGTTCGAGCCTCAGGGGCCGGTTCGTCTGGTCGATAACGGCGGGGGGAAATACTCGTTCGCGTTCACGCTCAAGCTCCCGGCGAGCCGTAACACGGAGTTTTCGGCCGGGCGACGGTATTACATCACCTTCGGCGCGATGGACCATGACGGCTGGGCCAACAGCCCTGATCATACGACCGTCGCCGTGCAGGTTCCGGTCGACCTGGAGCACCGCGGCGCCCCCCCTCAGAAGATCCCCAAGCGGACCAAGCCGCTCCCCTTGCCGCCTGCACCGAAACCGCTCTTCAAGTTCTGACCCGGGTCGCGCTTTTGGCTCAGGACGTCTCGTCGGCCGCGTCCGTCCGACGGTATGCGAACCCGGATTTAATCTCCAGGAACGGCTCCTCAAGCACCTTCCATGAGACGTTCGCCGTGATCAAGGTCGCGGCGTAAACCAGGGCCGTCTGCGACAGAGTTTGACGGCCAATTGGTACACCTGTGCTTAAAATATAAAAATAGATCGGGTGATACAAGTAAATCCCGAGACTGATCAGGCCGAGCGCGCGAAGCGATCTAGCGCGCAAGAATCTTAAGACAGGGTGGCCCTCATAACAGAGAATCAGGCCGGTCAGAGAGGCAACGGCCAGGCTGGAACACGTCAACATGGCCGCGATGACGAGCGAGCTTGCGGAGAGCCCGGGCCAACGCGCTCCGATTGCCAACGCGAGCGGTGTCAACCAGAACAGAACCACGACCGACAGAACTCCCAGGACCACGAAGGCCAAGGCGTATCGGATTCGGTGGCGGTCCAGCGCTCCACTTTGGGCCAGGACCGCGAGGATCGCGCCGAGTGCCAGTCCATCACTTCGCGTCAAGAGCAACTGAAATGAGTAACCGTCGGCGCGTGACGCCAGGCCAGCGACCAGCAACAGCACCGAGAGCGGCACAATCGCCCGTCGTCCGAGCCAACCGATCAAGAGCGGCCAGATCAAGGCGAACTGCACCATCGCCGCGACCAGCCAGGACGGCGAGAACGGCTCGATCACCGGTGCCGTCTCTGCCCAGTAAAGCGGCACGTTCTGCATGAAAACGAGCGCGTGAGCCAGGGCCGACCAGGGGGG
Source organism: Isosphaeraceae bacterium (assembly GCA_039936275.1). Taxonomy (GTDB): domain Bacteria; phylum Planctomycetota; class Planctomycetia; order Isosphaerales; family Isosphaeraceae; genus JBDTIR01. The sequence continues at coordinate 5,820 of JBDTIR010000638.1, forward strand.
CGGGGAACCTTGCCAGACGACCACGATCACGGCGATCAGGAGCGTGACATAATAGACGGGCGCGATCCGCAGCGCCCGGCGCATGAGAAAACAAGAGTACGCGCGCAGGTCTCGCGTATCGTGCTCCAGCAAGACCGTCGTGAACAGAAAGCCGGAGACCACAAGCAGCAGATCGACTGCCGCGAACGAAAGACCCAGGATCGGCCCGAGCCTGGAAAACTGTTCGAGCCCTGGGGAGTGGTGAAGGACCACGCCAATGATCGCCAGCCCTCGAAGCGCATCCAGCTCAGGAACATGTCGCATGGAACCCCCGACCGTCTACCTCTTTATTTGCCCGGAAGTCGCCAATGCGGCGTTCGGCTCGGGCCTCATGATACGGACCGAAGCGCTCAGCGGGCAAGCCTCGCACGACTGGCGACAGGAGGGTTTCAAAGTCTGGGTGTAGGGCGGCCGTCTCGGCCGCT
>JBDTIR010000639.1:0-8051 GCA_039936275.1 Isosphaeraceae bacterium
GCGAGCCCCACCAGCCGGATTGGTGGGGCTCGCTGGCGCTCGACCCACCCTACAACGGTCAACTGCGTAACTCCTATCCAGATTCCAAGAACCAAAGGTGCCGGGAACCGGACGATATCGGCATCCAGGGTCGATCAATCGTCGCCGCCTTCGACGTTGCCTCGGCGAGGGCGAGGACGCTTGCCGCGCGCGGGAGGTCGGGCGCCTCCCCCTTGATTGTGCCGACCGGTTCCAGGCCGAGGGCGCGGGGCTGGGCGACGGGAACCAGAGCTTGGACTTGAACTTGGGTCGTCGTGACTTCGGTCAACGTTCTGGGCCGGCATGCCGATGATCCGACGCTGGCTGGCGTCTGAATCAACGGGCAAAATCGGTGGTCTGGGCCTGGGTGCCGGGCCTTGCGATTGGGGCGGGGGAGGGGACGGACGTCGGGAACCACCAGCGCCTGGCCTTGCTCCTTCGGGCCTGGGCGGAGGACCGGACGGACGTCGGGAATCTTGCATTCCTGGTCCTGGTCTTGCCCCTTGCGGCCTGGGCGGGGGACCGGCCGGGCGTCGAGAACCTTGCATTCCTGGTCCAGGAGTTGGGCCTTGCGGCCTGGGCGGGGAACCGGCCGGGCGTCTGGAGCCGGTTTGCGGCGGTCGAGGACCGGCCGAGGCCGACGACGGGGGGCGCGGGCGGTCACCGGGTCTCGAAGTGCGGCCGGACGACTGGGGAGCGCTCGGACGAGGAGGCCGGGCCTGTCCACGAGACGGAGCTGGGGTGCCGGCGCCGGTGGCCGGGTGGGCTTGCTCAGGACGTCTGGCTGTGCGCAAGGGACGGTGAGGACGGTCTTCGTGGTCGAACCGGCCGGTTGGCACGGGGATGCCGGCGGCGACTTTCTTGAGCAGGTCAATTTCTCGATACGTCAAGGATCGGCAGACGGCGGGTTTGATCCCTTTGAGACTGATCGGCCCGACCGCGACCCGCTGGAGGGTCATGACCTTGTGACCAAACTTGGCGAGCATCCGCCGGACCTCGCGGTTCTTGCCTTCGGCCAGGGCCATTTCGAGAATTGTCGCCTCACCGCGACGACCGATGATCTTGACGTGCCGGGCACGTACCTTGCCTTCGGCCAGCCAGACCCCTTCGACGAGTTTGTCCAGGATCTCACGGCTCGGTAGGCCGGCGACCACGACGCGGTAAACCTTCTCAACCCCGAACTTCGGGTGGGTGAGCCGGTTGGCGAGTTCGCCGTCGTTGGTCAAGAGGATCAGGCCGGAACTCATCTCGTCAAGCCGGCCGACCGTATACACGCGCTGGGGGACTTCGGGCAAGAGATCAACCACGCGGGGTCGGCCCGACGGGTCCTTATTGGTCGAGACGTACCCTTTGGGCTTGTGAACGGCGAAGTAGACCAGGCGTTCGAGCCGGACGGGCTGGCCGTCAACAGCGATCTCAGCCTGAGCGGGCAAAACCCGGGTTCCCAGCTCGCGCACAACCTGGCCATCAACTGTGACGCGGCCTTGCAAGATCAATTCTTCACAGGCCCGCCGCGAACTGACCCCCGCGTGGGCCAGAATCTTCTGAAGCCGTTCGGTGCCGTCCGCGGCGCGGGGCGCGGCAGGTTTGCCCCCTTTGGCTCGACGTCGAGGGTGGGTAGGTCCGGAACCGCGCGAACCGGCGCGGTCTCGGGGACCGTCGGAGCGTGGAGGGCGGCGGGTGGCCATGAACAATCCGATCTGAGGCGCTGAAAAGGTAAACGGCCGAATGGTCGGGCCGAGAGCAACGGCCCCATTATAAACCGAACGAGGATTGACGTCCAGATCCAACTCAATGGTTATTTCTAAAATTTGTCTACTTCTCGAACGTTCGAACCAAAACCCGAAGCAAGGCCCGTCGAACCCGCCAAGCCAACATCAGCGTCCCGGCGAATCCTGGTCCGTTGCCGGTTTGGTCGGCGGCGGGAACTGGCACCAGACGGATTGGGGCGGGCCTGCTGGATAGCGGAGTTTCAGCAGGAGCCGGTTGACGCCCGCCTTGAGCGGCAGGTCCAGTTCGAGCCGATCGGTGAAGTCGGCGGAGTGGAGCCAGAGGGCCAGCTCGCGGCCGTTGAGAATGATCTTGGCCGCTTGTGGTCCGGAGAGCACGAGAGGCTGAACCGAGTCTTTCGCCGCGTGGCTGATCATTTCTTGCGAGCAATTCAGGCCAACCATGGGGTCTGCACTGAGCCGCTGGCTGGTTGAGGCGGTTCGGCGGGTTGTTCGTGGATCATGCAATGGAGCGTGCCGAAGCCCCAGACGAGATCGACGGCGTGGACGCCGACCACCTTACGGCCTGGGAAAAGGTCCGCCAGGATGGTCAACGCCTCGCGGTCGGCGGGGTCGTTGAAGGTGGGAACCAGGACGAGACCATTCGCGATGTAGAAATTCGCATAACTGGCCGGCAGGCGTTCCCCCTGGAAGACGACCGGATCAGGCATGGGCAAGGTCACAACCCGAAGCGGTTGGTCGTCCTGATCGTGGGCCGCGTGCAAGCGGTCGAGATTCTCGCGTAAAGGTCCATAATTGGGGTCGGCCGGATCATCCTCAATCACGGTGACGACGGTCTGGGGATTGACGAACCTGGCCAGGTCGTCGATGTGGCCGTGAGTATCGTCGCCGATGATCCCCTGGCCGAGCCAGATGACGTGCCTGATGCCGAGATAATCGGCCAAGACGCGCTCCATCGCCGCGCGGTCGAGACCGGGGTTGCGGGCCTGGACCGAGCTGAGCAGGCATTCTTCGGTGGTCAGGAGCGTTCCTTGACCGTTGACGTCGATCGCGCCGCCTTCAAGCACGACGCGGGTGAGGCGGCCGTTCACGTCGGCTCGCGCCACCCATCGGCGGAGGCCAAGGTGGCGGGCGATCCGTTTCGGCAGGCGGTCGTCCTGACGGTAATTGTCATACTTTGCCCAGGCGTTGAACTTCCAGTCAACCAGGGCGACCCGGTCGTCAAGGGCTTGGTCATTGACGACAAAGGTCGGCAAGGGGTCGCGAGTCCAGGAACGGTCGGTCTTCGCCTTCACGAACCGAACCCGGTCGAGGTTGACGCCGGTTTGTTCCAGATGGCGAGTGGCTTGGCGACGGCCTTTGCCGTCATTGACCAGGATCGAGACCGGCTCGGCCTGGCTGAGCAGGCGGACCACTTCGGTGTAGACCCAGGGAATCGGGCCGAACTTGCCTGGCCAGTCGCCGCGATGATGAGGCCAGGCGATCCAGGAGCAAGCGTGTGGCTCCCACTCGGCGGGCATCCGGTAGCCGAGCGCAGCGGGCGAGTCGTTCATGAGTCTTGGCCGTCAAGAAAGCGGCGGGTGATGGGTCCGTAGGCGTCAATCCGGCGGTCGCGAAGGAAGGGCCAGTGGCGTCGGGTGTCTTCTTGCACGCGGGGGTCGCATTTTACGATCAATATTTCTTCATCTGCTCCAGCGAGTGCCAGGACGCGGCCGAAAGGGTCGGCGACGAACGAGCCGCCCCAGAACTCGATGCCGCCGTCGCTCGGGCCTTCGTGGCCAACGCGGTTGACCGCCGCGACGTAGACGCCATTCGTGATGGCGTGCGCCCTCTGGACGGTCTGCCAGGCGTCGGCCTGGGCGGTTCCAAACTCGGCTTTCTCGCTGGGGTGCCAGCCGATCGCCGTGGGGTAGAACAAGACCTCCGCGCCTCGGAGGGCGGTCAGGCGGGCGGCCTCGGGATACCACTGGTCCCAGCAAACCAGGGTGCCAACCTTGGCGTGCCTGGTCTCAAAGGAGAGAAAGCCCAGGTCGCCAGGGGTGAAGTAATATTTCTCATAAAAGAGCGGGTCGTCGGGAATGTGCATCTTGCGGTAGACGCCCGTGAGCGTACCGTCAGCGTCGAGCACGACCGCCGTGTTGTGGTAGATTCCCGCCGTGCGCCGTTCAAAGATTGAGCCGACGACGACCGTTTCGGTCTCGCGAGCCACCTCGGCCAGGGCCGTGGTCGTGGGGCCTGGAATCGGTTCGGCGAGTTCAAAGAGGGCGGGGTCTTCGACCTGGCAGAAATATTGGGTGCGAAACAGTTCGGGAAGACAGATCACTTCGGCCCCTCGTCGGGCGGCTTCGCGAATGAACGCGCAGGCGCGCCGGAGGTTGTCTTCCGGGTCGGTAGAGCAGCGCATCTGCACAAGGCCGATGGTGAAAGTTCGCGTGGTCTGGTTCATCAGTTGGGGGTTCTCAAACACCTCGGCCGTTGATCACGGCGGTCTGTCTCGATCATCCATCCTATCGTCAAGGTCCGGGGTAATCGACCTCAATTCCACCAAACCACGCCGACGACCTATCGAGGCGGCCATGACCAGAATCTCCGAGCCGTGAAAGCCGTCGAGTCCGCCGTCGCCTCCATCCCTTGAGAACCCCGTTCACCGTGGTCTCCGCATTCGCTCGACGGATTGGCGGCGGTCCCGTGCCCGTCATCATGACGTGGACGAGCCAGGGGTCTTACGAGGAGACGAACCGCCGACGATTCCTGGTTTGACCCGGGATTTCCCCACCTTGAGGCCCCACTGCTGTCGAGCACAATAGTTCGTATGTCCATAAGACCAACAGTGGTGGCGTGCCTCCTAGCCTTCGAAGTTCAGGAGCAGGCCGACCGGGTCGGTCTTATGCTTGGGCTACGGCCTCAGTCACCTTGCCGATGGTGAACGTGCGGCGTTTCCCACGGTGGATGAACTGCCTGTACGCTCCTTTGCTCTTCTTCTGGATCGACGCCATCGTCATCACCCGTGAAGCAATCCCGGACCAACATGACCCTAACCGACCTAACTCTAATGCCGGCGGTGGGAGTCGAACCCACAAGAGGGTTACCCCTCGGAGGATTTTAAGTCCTCTGCGTCTGCCATTCCGCCACGCCGGCTTTTGTCGTTTGTTCGCTCGGGACTCAGACTCGATCGGGAGTCCGCGGGAAAACACGTTGCACCAAATTCATATATCATTATTAAGAGATTATGTTTGTGAAAGGTCCGGGGACGTGCGCCGGATCTTGGGGCGAATGAACAGCATAACCAAATCGGGGCCGATTCGGGATGCCGTTTGGGTCGGGATCGGGGGGAAATTTTGGCGCGACGTTCAAGGGCGGGGGCGGCCCTTGGACTCGGCCTTGGCGGTGAGGGGGTCGTCGGGCCAAGAGTGGCGGGGGTAGCGGGCGCGGAGGTCTTTGCGGACTTGATGATACGTTGTCGCCCAGAAGCTGCGCAGGTCGTCGGTAATCTGAACGGGGCGGAAGTGGGGGCCGAGAAGGTGGAGTACGACCGGCACGCGGTTGAGGGCGACACGGGGGGTCTCGGTCCAGCCGAAGAGTTCTTGAATCCGCGCCGAGAGGATCGGAGGGCGGCCGGGGCCGTAGCTCAGGCGGAGCCGGTTGCCGCTGGGTACGGTCAGCGTCTCGGGGGCCTGCTCGTCAAGGAGGCGGCCTTGCGCGTGGGTCAGGAGGCCCTTCAAAAGAGGAACCAGGGGCACGGATTTTACCGCGTCCACGGTGCGGCGGCCAACGCAGGCGATCGCGACGACCTCGGCCAGCTCCGCGTCGCCGAGCACCGGCCAAGGGGTCTCGGGCAGCCAGGTTCGCAGGAAGTCGAGCCGGTCGAGCCAGCTCGAGGCTCCTTGGTCCTCGCGGACGAACGCCAGGGCGCGGCGGCCAAGGGCTTCGGCCAGGGCGGTCGAGGCGTCAACGGCCGAGACCGCGCCGTGGTCGTCTTGGCGGAGGATCAGGTCGCGGTAGCGAACCGTGTCCAGGGCGACGGCCCGACCGCGATGTTCGTCAAAGTGGACGGAACGATCGCGTACCACGGCATCGGGGAAGAACTCTTCGAGCCAGTCGGCCTGGACCTCGCTGGCGATCCGGACCCGGGCTTCCAGAGTCGCGCCGCGTCGGGCTTCGCGAGGGTCGAGCGCAAGGAACAATTCAGGCTCGCGGACGACCGATTCCGGAGCCAGGCGGACCCCTCGACCGCCGACCATGACCGCCGAAGCTGGGTCAACCGACCGCCTGCGGGCGACCCGATCGGGATAGGCCAGCACGATCAAGCGCAGGAGGGTCTCTTCATCGGCCTCCCCGGCGCGTTCGGCGGGGCCGTCGAGCCGCTTCGCCAGGCGTCGGAGGTCGTCGGACGCCTGCGACACCCGGCGAGCGGCGTTCGGGTCGATCCCCAAGGAGCGCAGGCTGGGGGCGAAACGGCGATGCTCGGCCTCGGCCAGAAGGTCGAGCCGGACGAGCAGATCGGAACGGCCTCGCCCGGGGGCTGGCCGGCGAAGGTCGGGACCGAACTCCGGAGGGTTGAGGATGTCCTTTTCCGAGAGCAAGGCGGCCAGGGCCGCGCCTTCGCCGCGAAGGCCCGCAAGGGCGGCGGCCAGGATCAGGCGGCCGAGCCTGGGATGGACCGGCAAGGCCGCGAGCCGGCGGCCGATCGGCGTGATCGACCCCCCTTCGGCCTCCAGAGCGCCGAGCATGACCAAAAGCCGTTCGGCCCCGGCGATTGACTCGGGCGGAGGGGCCTCGTACCAGCCGAAGCATCCTGGATCGGCTTGACCCCAGGCGTGAAGAGTGAGCAAGGTGCCGGCCAGATCGACCCTGCGGATTTCAGGCTCGTCGAACTCGGGCATCCCTCGCTCGTCGCGCTGGGACCAGAGTCTGATACAACGCCCGGGGCCTGTGCGACCGGCCCGCCCCGCTCTTTGCGCTGCGGAGGCCAGGCTGATCCGTCCCAGAACCAGGCGATCCAGACCTCGGGCAGAATCGTGGCTGGCGAACCTGGCCAGACCGCTATCGATCACCGTGGACACTCCCTCGATCGTCAAGGAGGTCTCGGCGACGTTTGTCGCCAGGACCACCTTGCGGCGGTCGGCAGGGCGAAGGGCGCGGTCCTGGTCCTCGGCCGGCAACGAGCCGTGCAAAGGGAGAACGAGCCAATGTTCACGCTCGGCCAAGGGGGCCAGATGTCGGGCGGTTCGGCGGATCTCGTCGGCCCCTGGCAGGAAGACCAGGACGTCCCCGGGATCGGCCGACGAGGCCCCCTGGTCCAGCGCCGCGCCAACCTGCTCGGGCAAGCGCGACCCCCCTTGGCGTGGTTGATACGAGATTTCGACCGGGAACGTCCGCCCTTCGGCGCGAAGCACCGGGCAATTCCCCAGGAAGCGAGCGACCGGCCCGGCGTCGAGCGTGGCCGACATCACGACCACGATCAGGTCGGGCCGCACCGCGTCGCGGACCTCGCGCACCAGGGCCAGGGCCAGATCCGAATGCAGACCGCGCTCGTGGAACTCATCAAGCACCACCGCCCCCACACCTTCCAGGAAGGGATCGGCGAGGATCTGCCTGGTGAGAATGCCTTCAGTGACGACCCGCAGCCGGGTCTCCGGCCCGATCCGACGCTCAAACCGGACCTGATAGCCAACCTCGCGCCCCAGTTCGCCCCCTTGCTCTACCGCGATCCGTGCCGCCGAGGACCGCGCCGCCACCCTGCGAGGCTGGAGCATGACCAACGCTGGTTGAGACTGGTTGAGCAAGCCCGCCTTGAGGATCGCTGGCGGCACCCGCGTGGTCTTGCCCGCGCCTGGCGGGGCGATCAGCACAAGACAGCGTTGCAGACGCAACGAGGCGATGATCTCAGGAACCAGGGCATCGATCGGAAGGACGTTCATGGTTGGAATGATAAGCGACAGGGTGGGTCTTCGAAAGCCGTTGGCGTGTGAACATGCCAGCCATCGCCCCAAAGCGCAGAGAGTTCAAATAAATCGACGAGTTCGAGGAAAAAGGACTTGCCCTCGGGCGGTGCAAGCCTATAGAATGAGGGCGAGTTGATGATCTTCCTCCACGATTGGATGCAAAGCCCCCCCCCAATGGTTCTGGCGCTCGTCCTGATGACCTGGTCACTCACTCCCCACAATGCCGGGGTTCTGGACACGAGCGCCTTGTCGGCTGCATCAATTGCAACGGTCACGTCAACGAGCCCCTCCTCGACAGATATTCCTGCGTTCACACGCCGCCCGGATCGCCCGGCCAAGCGTGTCGGCAGTGGCGGAG
>JBDTIR010000640.1:0-9398 GCA_039936275.1 Isosphaeraceae bacterium
GCCGGCCCCCTCGGGCGGGGAAGGTCGCCAGGATCAGGCCACGATGGTCGAGCCCTCGGGACAGGTGCTTCAAGATGACGCCCGGGTCGTCCACCTGGCCCAAAACCCGACGGCAGACGATGAAGTCAAACGGCCCCAGGCCGCCGGGCATCGGGGTTTCCAGATCGTGTTGCAAAAACGAAACGTCAAGGTCTCTGGCGACCGCGAGGCGCTGCTTGGCCAGGTCCAGGGATGGCGCTGAGGCGTCGAGCCCAATCACGGTCGAACCGGGGTTGAGCCGGGCGAGGGTCAGGGTCGTCAGCCCCGTGCCGCAACCGGCGTCGAGAATCCGCAAGGCGTCCGACCGCCGGTAGGCGTATCGGTAGCGGTGCCACGACCAGCCGAAGTGCAGCCCGTCGTCCATCCGGTCAAGCTGGCTAGAACCGATTGGCACAAGCGATGGCGACGGGTCGGGAAAGGCGTCATATTGCTCGCGCACGGCGTCGCGCATGGAAACCTCGGTTCGGGTCGCTCGGGAAAACGCTTGAAGTTCAAAATGCGTCAAAGGGTCTGCGCATGGCCATTGACAAGGTTTTGACCCGGTCCGCTCAATTGCCCGGTTTCTCGAAGCCAAGCTACGGCGTCAGCCAGGCTTTGACGCACGGGACGAGGCGCGAGACCCAACTCGGCCCTGCTGCGCGTGGGGTCGAAGTGCATGGTCCGGCGGGTCAGACGCAGGCCCGTGACGGTCGCCTGGGGGGGCCTTCGCGTGACGAAATCGGCCCAGAATTCGCTCGCGTGAGCATACGCCAGACCGATCGCATAAGGAATACGTCGGCGAGGGACGGGGACGCCGGTCAGGCTCGAGAGGTATTCCAGGAGTGTGAGTAGGGTCAGGTTCTCGCCGCCGAGCAAGTAGCGGCGGCCGGTCTGGCCGTGGTTCAGGACCTGGATCAAGCCTTCGGCCACGTCGCGGACGTCGATCAGGTTCAAGGTGCAGTCGATCCTGGCGGGGACTCGACCCAGGCAAAAATCGCGGATCAGGCGGGTTGGCGGCGAGAGGCCGCGGTCTCCAGGCCCGACTGGCATCGTCGGGTTGGCGACGACGACCGGATGTCCAGCCTTGGCCCGGTCGATCGCGGCCGTCTCGGCGCGGAGTTTCGACAAGCAGTACGGCCCGACGGCGTCGGCCTCGTTGACGATCACGTCCTCGGCGATCGGCCCGACCTGGCGGGCGCGGGTCAAGATGCTCTCGGTACTGACGTGGACGATCCGCTCGGCCCCGGCCTCGATCGCGGCGTCAAGAACGTGGATCGTTCCCCGGTGGTTGACCGCGTCAAAATCGCGCCTCTGGTGGACCCAGAGGTTCGGGTTGGCGGCTAGGTGGTAGACGAACCGCCCCCCACGCAAGGCCAGGCGCACGGCCTCACAGTCGCGAATATCGGCCCGGACGACCTCCACATTCCTCGGCAGGTGATCGACGCTTGCCCCTGGACGCTCGACCACGCGCACGTTCTGGCCGTCGTCCGCCAGCCGTTCGACCAGGTGGCTGCCGATGAACCCTGCACCTCCGGTAACGATCGTCAGGCCGTCCGTTTGAATGGGATCAAGTCCTTTTTATGCGAAAAACTCGGCGACGCGGCATTGAAAACCGGGCAACTCCGGCAGGTTCTCCGCAACGTCGGTTTCGGTCAAGACCAAGGGGGTCGGATCGTCGCCCCGGTAGATGGTCAGGCTGCGTCGCTCGGGGTGAACGGTCCAGACCATCGGGACGCCGGCGCGGAGGTATTCGCTGACTTTCTCGAGCATTTCCCCGGGGCGGTTGCTCGGAGAATAGACCTCAACGACCAGGTCGGGCGGCACGGGCGGAGGCCCTTGGCCGACCAGGGCCCTTGGCCAGCGCACCTCGCTGTAATAGCAGAGGTCGGCGCCTCGGACCGTGAGGTCGTTGATAAGGACGGCCGAGTCGTTGGTCGCGACATGTCCGTGCCCGGTTCGACGGCCAAAATCGTTGAGGACTGCGTAAATGTTTCCACAGACGAATCCATGCCAATACAAGGGTGGGCTCAAGGTGACGATCTCCCCGCGAACGAGTTCAAACAGCCCGTCGCCAAGGTCCATGTTCATGAATTCGCTGGCGGTGATCTGTGTTCTGGTGGTCGTCGCCATCAAAGGGTTCTCCCGGGGGCATTGACGCGGTTGAGCGGGCCAGCGTTCGGCTTCACCTTCTTCGCTTCCCAAAAGGCTGAACCTCGTATAAATCCTGCCGCGGGCCGATCCGCGTCGATGGGCCGAGCACGCCCTCCTTGACCAGCCTTTGAAAGAGTTCCGGCGTTACGAAGTCAGTGAACCCATAATTGCCTGGTGAGCGGTAGCGGCTGATCGCGTTCCAATCGACATAAACATAGGCGACGTTAAGTTCGGTCAGGGCGTCGTGAACCTCCTCGGCGGAATGGTCTTTCGCGAGCGTCTCGATGATCTCCTCATTGAATACTGTATTGTAGATGATCGGATGTCGGAGGTGGAAGACCGACGCCTGGCCGACGAGCAAGACCTTGGCGTCAGAGGGCAATTCGGCGTCGAGCCTGGCCAGGGCGGGGTCGAGCGTCTCGGGGACCTGCGTGCGGAGCGCGTCGAGGTCGCCCGTCCATTCGTTGAGCCCGACCAGGGCCGTCGTGCAATAAGTCAGGTTGGTCACGATGGACACGGTCATCACCGCGACAAGCAAGGCGGTCCAGGCGCGCCCGCGTCTCCAGTCGGCCCCCAGGCCCGTCAGAATCGCCAAGGGGGGCAAGAGCGGCAGCCAGAACCGATCGAGACGATGGGTGAGCAACCACCATGTCGCAAAAATATATATAATATAAATCCATAGAATTGCCGTGAACCGTCTTGACCCCGGCCGCAAGAGCGCCAGAGGGGCCAGGGCGGTGAACAAGGGGGATTGCCAGTCGGAGCGGCCGGCGACGTCGAGCAGGTTGTCCACCAGCGCGGCGAGCGAGATCGGCCTGCGTCCGTGCGCGGCCGACCATTTGAGGTCGCGGGCAAGATCCCAGTGACTGCCGCCGAAGATCGGGTAAGCCAGGGGGTAAACCGGGTTGCCCGTGTCGATCAAGTTCTTGATCAACCAGGGGGACGTCACCAGCGCCACGCCCCCCGCGTAGGCCAGAAGGATCGCCCAGAACTGCCGTCGCCAGGCCGAGACCAGGGCCGCGACCCCGAACGGCAAGACCGCCGAGATCAAGGCGGGATACTTGCTTGCCATCGCCCCGCCCGCCAGAACGCCGACGAGGAACCAGAGCCTCGCCAACGGACGCCCAAGGGCCTGGCCCTCCTTGATCAGCCCATCGTCATCCCAAATCCGAACAACCAGCCAGATCAAGGCCGAGTGGAAGTAGCAGAGCGGCCCCTCGACATAGGGGATCACGGCGAGCCTGTAAATCCAGGGGGTCGTCAGGTAGACGACCGCCGAGACCCAGGCCGCGCGTGGCGAGCCGATCCGCCTGGCCGTCAGGGCGATCAAGGCCGCCGCCATTGGTGCGTGGAGCATCACTAGCAGTTGACCGACCAGCGCGCCTCGCCACCAATCGCCCAGCACCACCATGCCTAACAGGTGCAGCATCTCCACACCCGACGGCATGCTCGTATAAACATTATGCGGCAAGAACGCAATCCGTCCCGCCTGGTAATATTCCTTCGGCGCCTGGATGTGATATTCTAGGGCGTCGAAGTCAATCGTCGGCAGCATCGACCCCAGCGCCATCAAGACCAGAAACGGCCCGGCCACGAGGGCGAAACCCAGAATCGACGCCGCCCCTTGAACCTTGGTCCTGCTTGGATCGGCCGAGACGGCCTGTCTTGTGGATCGCCCCCGAGCCGCCGCCGCGAGTTCCCAGGCGGCTCCTAGAACCGCGAACCCGGCCAAGCCCAGGCGGATCGGCCAGGGGGCGAGCCAGCCGAGCCTGCCAAGCACCAGGGTGAGCGCGCTCAAGGCGATCGTCCCCAGGCCAAACGCCAGAGGGAGCCGCTCAACAGGGCGGAGCAGGGGGGCGACGCGTAAACCGCGCAAGATCAGGTGCCCCAGACCCAGGGCCGCGCCCAGGATCAAGGCCGCTGAGGCCGCGATCGGCAGGCGCTGGGGGAGGTACTCCACGTGGCTCAATTCCATGCAGGCCAGGCCGAGGTACGACTCGCGCCAGCGGACTCCGGGCACGACCGCCGGCAAGGCCCTGGCCAGGAAGATCCAGCGACGCACCGAGCCGCCGACGTTCCCCGCGTTGGGCAAGGGTTCGGTCAAGAACCAGGCGAGCCAGGCCGTTATCACGAAGGCCAGGGCGATTAAGGCCGCCCCTCGTCCAGCGCGGCGGCCGTCGTTCGCCGGCTTCAAAGAGTCGGCCCGATGTGCCAAGGGGCGAACTCCTCCTCGCCGACGCCGCCCAGCTCACTTTTCGTCTGACGGCCGCTAGCCACGTCGAGAATCAGGTCGAACATCCGTCGGCCGACCGTCTCGACCGGCTCGCCGTCAAGGATCATCCCCGCGTCCATGTCCATGTCGTCGATCATCCGGTTGTACATCGGCGTGTTCGTCGCCACCTTGATGCAAGGGGTCGGCTTCAAGCCCAACACACTGCCTCTGCCGGTGGTGAAGACCAGGACGTTGGCCCCTCCGGCCACCAGGCCGGTGGTGCAGGGGGGGTCGTAACCGGGGGTGTCCATGAAGACCAGGCCAGGCTTGTCCACCCGCTGGGCGTAACCGACGACATCGGTTAACGGGCTGGTCCCCCCTTTAGCCAGGGCGCCTAGTGACTTCTCGTAGATCGTCGTCAGGCCGCCGGCCTTGTTCCCTGGAGAGGGATTGTTGTTAATCTCGGCGCCGAACAGACCCGTATACCACTCCCACCACTTGATCCGTTCGACCAGCTTCTCGCCGACCTCCCGACTCAGGGCGCGTCGGGTCAGGATGTGCTCGGCACCGTAGATCTCGGTCGTTTCGCCCAGGACGGCCGTACCCCCTTGGGCGACGACCAGGTCGGCCGCGACGCCGAGCGCCGGGTTGGCCGTGACGCCGGAGTTGCCGTCGGACCCGCCGCACTCCAGGGCGAGATGGATCTTCGAGACGGGCTGATCGGTGCGTTTCCAGGTGTTGGCCTCGGGCATGAGCGTGAAGACCGCCTTGACGGCCGCGTCGACCGTCTTGCTGATCCCGCCTTGCTCCTGGATGTTCAAGACCCGAGGCCGGGGAGAGTCGCTCCCTTGGCGACGCTTCGCGCCCATCGGCACGAGGTCCCGGGTCTCGACGAGGTGCTGGGCGTAATTGACCTCGCACCCCAGGCCGATGATGACGTACGCCGCGACGTTCGGATGGTTGGCGAACCCGGCCAAGACCCGCTCAAGACTCTGGTGGTCCGGCCCGCCGAAAGGGAGGCCGCAGCCTTGCTTGTGGGTGATGGCGAAGACGCCGTCAACGCCGGGAAAGTCGCGCTTCCAGGCGTTGTTTCGAAAGCGGTCGGCAATGTACTTCGACGTGCTGGCCGAACAATTGACCGTGCTGATGACCGCGATGTAATTGCGCGTGCCGACGCGACCGTCCGGCCGAAGATAGCCGGCGAAGGTACGCGGCTCGCACTTCGGAGGCGGCGGGGCGGCTTCGGTGGCGAAGGCGTAATCACGCTCAAACAGGTCGGCCCGAAGATTGTGAACGTGAACATGCGACCCCGCGGGGATCGCTTTCGAGGTGAACCCGATGATCTGGCCGTACTTGCGCACAGGCTCTCCAAGAGCGACGTCCACCAGGGCGACCTTGTGCCCCAGGCCGATCGGTTCCTGGACCTCGACCGTCCTGCCGCCGAGGGTCAAGACAAACCCCTTGGGGATCGGCCGCGCGGCGACCGCCACGTTGTCGTCGCTTCGGAGCAGGACCGCCTTCCGATCGTCGGCCGCTGTCGCCATGATGAATGGTTCCTTCACCCGTTTACCTGGGAGATTGATGATTCGGGGCGCCGCTGTCCGCATCGTCTCGGCTCAACCGTCCCTTGAGTTTAGTGTCTCGCCAGGCTGTTGGGAATGCCCGACCACCACCCGTCCTGCTAGAATGGCCAGGGGAGAATTTGGGCGCCGCTGAGTTTCTTGGGACCGATTTGGAAGGATGGACGACCATGCCGTCACCATTTCCGGGGATGGACCCGTACCTGGAAGATCCCAGGCATTGGTCTAATGTGCATCATGGCCTGATCTCGGAAATCCAGGCGCAACTGACTGCCCGCCTTCGGCCGAACTATTACGTGCGGGTCGAGGAACGGGTTTACATCTCCGACGAGCTGGAATCCGACCTGATTGTCCGGGTCCCTGATCTTCAAGTCGCGCCTCGTCCAGGTAAAAGCAAAGGCAAAGGGGCTGGCACTGCGGTCTTGGACCCAACCGAAGCCGCTTTAGTGAATGTGGCCGAGCCGGTGCTTGCCACCACCGGACTTGACGAGGAAGTCCGCCAAGCCTACCTGAACGTCATCGACAGCGCGCAACGATCCGTGGTCGCCGTCATCGAAGTCTTGAGCCCGTCGAACAAGGCCCCGGGATCAGCGGGCCTGGAGAGCTTCGAGCAAAAGCGCAGAGAGATCATGGGTTCGTCAAGCCACTGGATCGAGATTGACCTTTTGCGCGAGGGGCGGTCCTTGTCGGCGCGCCGGCGCGTCGCCCCTTGTGAGTACCTGGTTCACGTCTCGAAGGCGACTCAACGTCCCTCGGGCTTACTCTGGCCAATCCGGCTCTTTCAGCGCTTGCCCGTGGTCCCCATCCCTTTGCGGCCCGACGACCCCGACGCCCCGCTCGATCTTCAAGCGGTGCTTACCACCGCTTACGACCGCGCCGGGTATGACCTGGAGATCGACTACCGGGCCGATCCGGTTCCCCCACTTTCTCCAGAGTTGGCGGAGTGGTCAAACCGCTGGCTTCAAGAGAAGGGTTTGCGGAAACCCCGGTAAGAAAAGAACATCTTGGCAGGATGAATTCCCGTGGGACGTCGTGCTCGACGTCCCACGGGGCGCAACGGGTTGTCGTCAATCAAGGGCGACGGGCGAGCCGATGAATCCGGCCGTCGAAGGCGCCGATGTAGAGTTCGCCGGCGACGTCCTCACCAAAGGTGGCAACGTTCAGCTTCGGCTGCCCCTTGGTCTTCAGGTCGATCAATTCGGCGTTGGCCAGGAGTTCACCCTTCTCGTTCACGCGCAGGCCCCAGATCCGGCCGGTATCATAGTCAGCGTAGACATAAACACCGAGCAGTTCGGGCAGGGCCTTACCTCGGTAAACGTAGCCGCCTGTGATACTTTTGCCGTCGTCCTTGCGGTCCTTGTTCGGGGCGTGGGGATAATCAACGACCGGCTCGATCAGGTCGGCCTTACGCACCGGCCGCTTCTGCCGCTTGGGGAACGGGTGCGTGCCTTCGCGGACGCTCCAGCCGTAGTTGCCGCCGTTGACGATGATGTCCACCTCTTCCCAGAGGTTCTGGCCGACGTCGCCCGCCCAGAGTGTGCCGTTCTGGCGGTCGAAGGAAAACTTCCAGACGTTGCGCAGGCCAATCGCGTAGACCTCAGGCGCCCAGTCGCTGAACTTGCGAGGGTTACCGAGCCTGGGATTGTCCTTGGGGATGCCGTATTTTTTGCCGGCGGCGGGATGATCGACATCGATCCGCAGGATCGAGCCGAACCAGTCGCTCGGGTTCTGGCCGGAGAGCAAGGGGTCGTCCGCCGCGCCACTGTCTCCCAGAGTGATGTAAAGATATCCATCGGGACCGAACATGATGCAGCCGCCGTTGTGGTTCTCGAACGGGTCGTCGGCCGAGACCCAGATCCGCTGCTCGCTTGACGGGTCGGCCTTGCGGAGGTCGTCCTTCGAGACCAGGAACCGCGAGACCACCGACCGTCGCTTGTGCCCTTGCTTCGCGTCGTTGGCGGAGTAATAGACGAAGAACTGGCCGTTTTCCTTGTAGTTCGGATGGAAGGCCAGGCCGAGCAATCCTTCCTCATTGCCCCGGTTAATCGGGTCGGGTAACTGGAGAAAGAGTTGCTTGTCGGTCGTGTCGCGCTCATTGGGGAACGACTGAATCGTCGCCTTGTGCTGCTCGACGACGAACAGCAAGCCGCTGCCGTCCCTCGGTTCGGTCAACTCGACCGGGCGGTCGAACTTGACGTTCGGGAAGGCGACCTCGGTCGCCAGCTTCGGCAAGAGACCAGGCTCGTCGGCGAGGGCGACTGCCGAACCCAAGGACGGGGCGAGGAGAACCGCGGCCAGACCCAGACCAACCCGTCGAGACGCATGAAATCGCATTCCGATCCTTTCATGAAACAAGCGAACACGGCGGGCGAAGGCCCGGACCGATCTTGGCAACCAATGACCGGCAGGTGCAGAAGGCGCACTCCGTCACATCCAAAAGCGGCACCAATCCAGTAAACCGGAACCCGCCCCTTGCCGTCAAATCCTGTGCCCGTTGCTTTGATTCGGACCCGGCGGACAATTCCCTTGGGAAAGCAACCTGGAACGAATGTTAAAAAACCACGCGCCGGCTGTGGTTCATCCTTGACAGGATCAAGGCCGCCAGGATAACTTGAACGACAGTCACCCCTCAGATGAGGATCTTTATGCGAGCCCGGTTCGGTCCATGCCCACGGAGCAGAGGTCTCTTGATCGCGCTGGCGGTCCTGGGGCTCGCCCTGCCTCCTTGGTCCGCGATCGGCCCGGCCTCTTGCGCCAGCGCGTTTCAGTTCCGGATCTTGTGTCGCGCGGTTCCCGGGCAGGTCGTGATGGCATTGTCCTCCGCCGTCACCTGGGCGTCTGGCCATAGGGTCGCATCGTGGAGAGACCGGCTTGCCAATCCTGGAGCCGAACCTATTGATGCGCTCGGCGACGTGGACCTGAACCTCGCCGACCAGGACGACGCACCAAGCGACGTGGACGACCTGGCAAACCCGCTCGTCGCTCAGACCGCGCGCCCTGACCATCCCACGCAAGTCCGAGTCGATCGTGGGTCTCTTGAATCCTGGACCGGCCGACCGACCCGGGACCAAACCGCCTCGGCCGTCGTTCGGCTTCGCGTCCAGGAATCCTCGCTCGACGACTTGCCCACCTCGCTCTGCCGCCTCACTTGTTAAATAGGCCAATACAACACCGGTTGTGTCGGATCATCTTCCAAGGTGATCGAGGTTCGCGTATCGATCTCGATCTCCCCGAGCAACCCTTTTGCGTTCGAACCCTTCGCCAAGCCGCCTCGGTAGACCGATCATGACCACGATCACAACCGCTATCTCTAACCTTGATCCCACACACATGGTCTCTGGCCTTTTGCCCCGTTGACGAGGGCGAGCCAGCCCTTGTGAGACAGAGGACCCGGAATCCGTTCCCCCACCGCTTGAGTCCCGATCGAGCCCCCCAAC
>JBDTIR010000641.1:0-2936 GCA_039936275.1 Isosphaeraceae bacterium
GGCGGCCATCAAGGGGGGGACGGCCTCGCGGTCCTTCAAGGCGGCGGCGGCGGCGATCGCAGCCTTGCGAACGGTAAGATCAGGGTCGTCGATCAACGGCCTGACCCGGGCCGAGACGCCTTCGGTCCGGCCAATCTGGCCCAGGGCCTCAACCAACGAAGCGCGAACCGAGGCATCGGGGCTGTCGAGCCTGGCGAGCAGGGAGGGGATTGCCTCGGTGGACCGGATCGACCCCAGGGCCTTGATGATCTTGGGCAGGCGATCGTTGGGAAGGTCCCTTTGTTCGAGCAAGTCCACCAAGGCCCTCGTGGCAAGTTGGCCGCCGATGGTTCCGACGGCGGTCAAGGAGGCGTCGCGGATGGGCTCTTGGGTGTTCGGATCGCGCAGGGCGGCGATCAGCATGGGCAAGGCCGCTTCATCATGGAAGTAGCCAAAGGCATTGGCGAGCTTGCGGCGGGCGTCGATGTCGGTTTCGACGGCGAACCGATCCCGCAAGGGAGGCAGGGCGTCGCGGTCGAGTTCGTCCTGAACGCCTTGGATCGCCGCGATCCGGACGGCGGCCTGGTCATCGTCCAGAAGGTTGCGCACGGTGTTCAGGACGATCGGCGTGCCGTCCCAGTCCAGTTCCCTGGCGGGGGGTTTGCCCCGGGTGGGCCGGGTGCCCCACCATTTGCCGTCCCAGGGTTTGGCCTTGTGGTGGACCTCTGACAGGTAAGCAAGGGCCCTGGCTCGCTCCTCGGCGGGCCGATCGGGGTCCGACGCATACGAGGCGAGCGCGGCGACGGCCTCGGGTTCGTATTGTTCTTCCATCGCGGCGAGCAAGGCGAGGCGGCCTTTGGGATCGGGGGAGGCAAGCCCCTTGGCGGCCGTTGACCAGTCGTTGATCCGGCGGAGGGCCTGGCGGGCGCTGAAGGCGATGAACGGGTCGGCGTCGGTCAGGACGGGTACGAGGTCGGGAACGGCCTTCGGATCGCCGATCCGGCCCAGAGCGATGACGCCTTGAAGGCGGACGGTCGGCTCGTGGTCCTTGAGCAAGGCAGTCAAGGGGCCCAGGGCGATCGGCACCCGGCGCTCTCCCAAGGCCCTGGCGGCCTGGGCCCGGAGGTCGGGGATCTGGTCGTTCAGCAGGTCGATCAGCGGGAATGTCGCCTCTGGCGAGGCTCCGGCGATGCCGTCGAGGGCCCAGATCAGGTGTCGGCGGGCGACGGGGTCGGTCTTGGTATTGGTCAGGGCCGCGACGACCTGGCCGAGCGCGTCTCGCCCCGCCTTGATGATCGCCAATTGAGCCCGCGTCCGCTCATTGAACGAGGGGTGGTCAAGCTGTTTGATCTGGTCGTCGAGCGGGTCGGCGTCCTGGCCTCGCGGCCTGGTTTCTTGTGGGTTCTTATATGTGATCGCATAGACGCGGCCGACCTTCTCGGTCTTGCTGCCCCAGCCGCCCATGCCCCAGTCGGCGACGTAGAGGGTCGTCCCGTCATAAGAAACAGCCAGGTCGATCGGGCGGAAGTTGCTCAGGCCGTCAGGGACGGCGAAGTCGATCGTTTCGGCGACCTTGAAGGTTGCGCCGTCGGGGGCGAACCGGAAGGCGTGGACCTTCCCTTTGCCCCACTCGGCCCAGAGGCCGACGTTCCGCCAAGGTTCCGGCCAGGCGTCTTCCTTGTAGACGACCGCGCCGCAAGGAGAGCCGCCGCCGTATTCGGCCATGCGGGGCAAATGACGGTCCGGGCGGTCGTGATAGTCATACGGATAACCATAATAGCCGCCGTCAACGTGGTGAGTGACCCGGGTCCACCAGCCGTCACCGTCGTCTGTATTGTCATATGTGAACAAATTATCACGGTCATCGAGATTTGGTTCTAGATGATTGCGAGTTCCATAGGTGTAGACTTCCAGGCCGGTTCCATCGGGGCGGCAGCGGAGGGTGCCGCCTCCCTTGAGCTGGACCTTGGCGCCGTCTTCGGGGCGGGTGGCGGCAGGGACGCCCTTGTCGCCGACGGAGATATAAAGATAGCCGTCCATGCCGAACTGGATGCCTGAGACGATATGGTCGTTCAAGCCTTGATTGGCGGTGGGTCCGAGGTCGTGGAAGAGATCCGTCTTCTGGTCGGCCTTGCCGTCGCCGTCGAGGTCTCGGACGATGGTCAGGAAGGGCATGTGGCAGACGTAGAGAGCGTCGTCTCGCCAGGCCATGCCCTGGATGGAGCGGAAGCCTTCGGCGAAGACGGCGGGGTCCTGGTCGTTGACGAACAGGAGGATGCGGCCGTGGAAGGCTTCATAGGGGCCGATCTGGTCCATCGGGTCTTCGGCGACAAAGAGACGATGCCCGGGTGCGGTGGCCACCTGGCAAGGGTATTGCACGGCCGGCACGGTGGCGACGAGCCGGGCCTCGAACCCGTCAGGAACCTTGGGCACGGCCCCCTTGACAGGGCCGACAGCGGCGGTCAGCAGGCCAAGCACGAACATCGCGGGCAAGGGCCGCCGAAGCAGGGCAAACGGCATTGCGTGGGTTCCCCATCGAAAGCAAGCAAGAGCCGGAGCGCGGGCAGGCGACCGTTGAACGGACTATCGGCCGACCGGCATTGTACAACCGCGCAGGTCAGTCGTGCAACCAGGTACTTCCCGTCGCTTACGCTTCGGGCTTCAAAACCCGAAGCGTGAGCGAGGCCTCTTCAAAACCCGAAGCGTGAGCGAGGCCTCTTCTTCGATACGGAGCCGTCAACCAATCGCGACTGCCAAAAACGGGCAGAAAGATCCCTCGCTCACGCGCCGAGCTTCAAAACCCGACGCGTGAGCGAGGATCTTCTTCGAGACTAAGCCGTCAAGCCATCGCGACTGCCAAAATGGCAGGTGGCTTCGTTTGGCGCACCGGGTTTCAGGGACATCCCTCTGTGTAGGGCGGCCGTCCCGGCCGCGATTCCAACACCAGAATGCGTCCG
>JBDTIR010000642.1:0-10513 GCA_039936275.1 Isosphaeraceae bacterium
ATCTGGACAGCCCGGGCGCGGCGGTTATCGGTCTGGGCGGTGCAAGGGGCGACCTTGGTGGTGGTCGCCGGGCCTTTGATGGGGTTCGCCGTCCCTTGGTCGCGGCTCGAACCGCCTCCGGAGGGGACAAGGTTGCGGGTCATGACCTTCAACCGAGCGCTTTGGCCGGTGAAGACCAAGCAACTGATTGCCTTGATCGAACGTGAGCGGATTGACCTGATCTGCTTCCAGGAGGGCAGTTCTGACCCGGAACCGGAATTGGAGGCGTACTTCGCGAAGGGCTGGCACCGCGATTCCAAGGGGTTCCTGGCGACGCGGTTGCCGATCATCGCCGAGCTGGATTCCGAGGAATTGCCCTGGCATGAATGGGGCCTCTGGCCGGTTCGGCTGTATCGGGTTCAGGTGCGCACGGAATCGGGTCAGGACTTCTTGCTGGCCGGGGTCCACATGCCGACGATGCGGTTTGCCTACGAGAAGCTGACCGAAGGCGACGCGCCGGGGTTTTACCGTTATATTGACTGGCGATGGGAGCAGATGCGCCGCCTGGTGGAGCGTCTGGGCGAGACGAGCGACCTGCCGGTCCTGGTCGGCGGCGACTTCAACATGCCGTCGGACAGCCCGATGATGACCTGGCTGCGACCTCGGTTCGCGTTCGCCTACGAGGACGCGGGCTGGGGCTACGGCTTTACCAGGCCGACCAATCACCCCTGGGTTCGCATCGACCACCTGCTGGCCAGTCCCGAGTGGGCCTTTACCCGCTGCCGGGTCGGTCCGGACCTTGGCTCGGACCACCTGCCGTTGATCGCCGAAGTAGTTTTGCGCCAACCTTGAGGTTGGTCTCGGCGGCGCGTCGAAGTCCTTTTTCGGGTCTCCAGAAAGAGGCCGGGGCACTCTTTGAGGGTTGCCCTTGGCCGATCGGATCGAATTGGCTAGGATGCCGGCTCGACCCGGCCTGTCACACAATCGGGCTAATTCATATCTTGCATTGAACAAGGGAATCCCGATCGGCCGCCGGTGCGCGACGTGACCCCTTTTTGGTTTATTTTTGGTGATTGGGAGGCCGGATGCCGACCCCGAACCGCGCGGCCCCTTGGGCCTTGATCGTCATGGCCTCAATGACCGTCTGGGCGTCGGGGTGTAGGAGCCCCGTCGGCACGACCGCGGCCAGCGCGATGCATAAGATTCAATCGAGCGACGACCCGAATCTTCGCTACCTCGCCTTCGTGCGATTGGGCGAAGTCAACGTCTACGATGACGACGCCCAGAAGGCCGACGCAACCCGCGTCTTGAAGACCGCACTGGCCAGCGGCAAAGAGCCTTCAGCCAGTCGGGCGGCCCTCTGTCGTTCCCTCGGAGCGCTCGGGCGGCCCGAAGCGCGGACCGTGCTGCGCAAGTCGGTCGAGGATTCCGAACCCTTGGTTCGCGCCGAGGCCCTGCGCGCTCTGGGCAAGGTCGGCATTGAGGACGATCCCGCCATGCTGGCGCAGCACATGGTCGCCGACACCTCGCTCGAATGCCGGATCGCGGCCATCGAAGGACTTGGCATGATGAAGTCGCTCGCCCCGCGCTATCTCGCGACGTTGACCCAGGGGATGGAGAATCAGGAACCAGCCATCCGCCTCGCCTCCTACGATTCCCTGCGTAAACTCACCGGCAAGGACCTTGGCGTCGCTCCTGCCCCCTGGAAGAAGCATGCCGAGGAAGCCCTCGCCAAAGTTGAAGGCAACGCCAATGGTGAGGCCAAGACGACGAAGCGCTGACCGACCCCCTTGGCTTCAACCGGCTGCCGATGACCCGACGACCGATCATTCAATCGGTTTGATTCCACATAGCGGCCCCAAGCCCAACCATGCGACAATCAACGCTCAACGCGCACAAGTAAGGCGCGTCTGGGCCGTGTCGCGCTTCGGTACGGTGCGCGATCAATCAAACGAACCGAATGGGACGGATCGATCCGGCGCCTCAAGAGGGATCATGGACACGCATACGCTGGGTTTGCTTGAATTTGACCGGATTCGCGACCTGGTCGCGCAGTACGCGGCCTGCTCCCTGGGCAAGGACGCCGCGAGGCAGATGGAACCAAGCCGCGACGCGGGCGAAGTCCGCCAGCGTCAAGGCTTGACGACCGAGATGGCCGACGCGCTCTCCGCAGGGCTCTCGCCGCCGCTTGGCGGCTTGCATGACATCCGCGCTCAGGTCCGCCGCGCCCAGATCGGCGCGATGCTTCAGGCCGAGGAACTGGCCGAGGCGGTCGAAGTGCTGCGCGCCATCAGCAACCTCAGCGTCTGGCTTGACCGCATCGGTGATGAATTCCCCAGACTGGGCGGCTTGCGAGCCGAGGTCGGCGAGTTCTCCGGCGTCGCCAACGCCATTGAAGGTTGCCTCGATGAGCGCGGCAAGGTCCTCGACACCGCAAGCCGTAAGCTGTCAAGCATCCGCGCCGAAATTGGCCGAGCCGAGGAACGTATTCAAGACACCTTGCGGCGCATGCTCCGCTCCAATGAATTGAGGCGCATCCTTCGCTATCCCAGCTTCACAATGGTCGGCCACCACTATGTTTTGCCGGTCGCCAAAGAGCATCGGGGCGAGCTTCAAGGGGCGGTTCACCGCACCAGCGCCAGCAATGAGACCGTGTTCATTGAGCCGATTGCCATCGCCGAAGAATCGGCGCAGCTCTCATTCTTGCGGGCCAAAGAAGACAAGGAAATTCGCCGCATCCTCCGCTGGCTCAGTGCTCAGGTCGGCCAGGTCGCCGACTCATTGCTCGGCACCCTGGAAACACTCGCCGAGCTGGACCTGATCCACGCCAAAGGGCGCTACAGCCTCGACTACCGCATGACCCCTCCTGACTTCAACGAAGAGGGCAAGATCGTCCTTCGGGCCGCTCGCCATCCCATCTTGGAATCGATATTCCGGTTGCGGAATCAGGAGGAATTGCGGAAGGACGACCCTGCCTCGCCGCAATCGGTCGTTCCGATCGACATTCACCTTGGTCTTCACTCAAACATTCTTGTTGTGACCGG
Organism: Isosphaeraceae bacterium; assembly: GCA_039936275.1. Classification (GTDB taxonomy): domain Bacteria; phylum Planctomycetota; class Planctomycetia; order Isosphaerales; family Isosphaeraceae; genus JBDTIR01. Next base: position 3,024 of record JBDTIR010000642.1, read on the forward strand.
GCCGAACACCGGCGGCAAGACTGTGGCCCTGAAGACAGTGGGGCTCTTGATGGTCATGGCGCAAGCCGGCCTGCATATTCCCGCTCATCAAGGGTCGCAACTGCCGATCGTTGACGAGGTTTTGGCCGATATTGGCGATGAGCAGAGCCTTGAGCAGTCGCTCTCGACTTTCTCCTCGCACATCCGGCGGGTCTCGGAAATCCTGACCAAAGCGACGGAGCGATCGGTCGTCTTGCTCGATGAGATGGGCGCCGGCACCGACCCCGCTGAAGGAGCCGCTTTGGGGCGAGCGATCCTCGACGAACTTGACTCGATCGGCTGCCGGGCCATCGTCACGACTCACATCGGCGACCTCAAAACCTACGCATTCACCAATCCTCGCGCCGAGAACGCCGCCGTCGAGTTCGACGACGAAACCTTGCGACCGCTTTATCATTTGCGGATCGGCGACATCGGTCAATCCAACGCGCTTCAGATCGCCAGACGTTTAAACTTGCCCGAGCACCTCATCGCTCGGGCGGCCCGATATCTGGAACAAGGCCGCGATCAGGCCAGCCCAGACTGGGACATTCTCCAGAAGCTCCGCAAAGAGGCCGAGACCGCCCGCCAGGCCGCCTTGACCGCGCAGGCCGAGACCGAGCGCACTCGAGAGGCGCTCGCCCAGCGTCTGGCCGACCTCCAGCGCCAGGCCGAGAACGATGACAGGATCGCCGAGGCCCGCGCCCGGATTCAGCCAGGCGATCGCGTCGTCGTCCCTCGGTTCGGCTACGACCGGCCTGGCCGCGTGGTCAAGCTTGACCCCCGCAAGAGCATCGCCGTCGTCGCCATCGGCGCGATGAAGTGGGACGTCCCGATCGCCGAGCTGATCCCCCAGATGGTCCGTCCGCCCGATTCACCCAAGGACCGCCCCGCCTCGGCCCGCGCCGTCCCTCGCCTTGATGATTATGACGCCGAGCGTTGAATTGAAACGCTCGGCGTGTTGCGTATCCACTCCAAAAATCAACGCATCTTCTTACCTCTACGATCCAACTTTCAAGAACAAGACCCCCAGGGGGGGCAGGGTCAAGGACAGGTGGAACGGGCGGTCGGCGTGGGGTTCAGGGCGGGCCCAGACGCCCCCTTGGTTGCCCGCGTTCGAGCCGCCATAACACTGCGAGTCGGTATTGAGCAACTCCTTGTAGAACCCGCCCGCAGGCACGCCGACCCGGTAATCCGAGCGCACGACCGGCGTGAAGTTGCACACCACCACCACGTCGTTACCGGGCTCCTTACCCCGACGCATGAATGCCAGGACGCTGTTTTCCCAGTCGTGAAGCTCCAGCCACTCGAACCCGGTCCACTCGAAATCGACCTCGTGCAGGGCCGGCTCAGTCCGGTAAAGCGCGTTCAGGTCCGAGACCAACTGCAAGACCCCCTGGTGAGGTCCCCACTGAAGCAGGTGCCAGTCCAGGCTCTCGTCGTGCTTCCACTCACGCCACTGGGCGATCTCGTCGCCCATGAATAAAAGTTTCTTGCCCGGATGACCCCACATATAGCCATAGAGCAGGCGCAAATTCGCGTACTTCTGCCAGAGGTCGCCCGGCATCTTGTCGAGTAACGATCCCTTACCATGTACCACTTCATCATGTGAGAGCGGCAGCATGAAATTCTCAGTAAAGGCGTAAATCAGGCTGAACGTGAGCATACCGTGTTCGTACTTGCGGTGGATCGGGTCTTTGTGGAAGTAGACGAGTGTGTCATTCATCCAGCCCATGTTCCACTTCAGGCTGAACCCCAGGCCGCCGAGGTAGGTCGGGCGCGACACGCCTGACCAGCTTGTGGATTCTTCGGCCATCGTCAAGACGCCGGGGTGGTGCAGGTGGACCAGCTCGTTGAACCGCTTGAGGAAGTCGATCGCTTCCAGGTTCTCATTGCCGCCGTAGCGGTTCGGGAGCCATTCGCCAGGCTCTCGCGAGTAATCCAGGTAAAGCATTGAGGCGACCGCATCGACCCGCAGGCCGTCAAGGTGATAGCGCTCCAGCCAGAACAAGGCGTTGCCGATCAGGAAGTTGCGTACCTCAGCGCGGCCGTAGTTGAAGATTTTCGTGCCCCAGTCGCGATGCTCGCCCAGGCGCGGGTCTTCATGTTCATACAGGTGCGTACCGTCGAAGTAGCCCAGGCCGTGAACGTCTCTGGGAAAGTGCGCGGGGACCCAGTCAAGGATCACGCCGATCTTGTGCTGGTGCAAGGTATCGACAAAGTAGGCGAAATCGTCAGGCGTGCCGAACCGAGAGGTGGGCGCGAAGTAACCCACCGGCTGGTAGCCCCAGCTTCCATCGAACGGATGCTCATTCACTGGCATCAACTCAATATGCGTGAACCCGGTCCCCGCCAGGTATTCGACCAGTTGATCGGCCAGTTCGCGATAGGTCAGGAAGCGGTCGCCGTCCTCGGGGATGCGTTTCCAGGAACCGAGGTGGACCTCGTACACCGAGATCGGCGCATCGAGACCATGCCGCTCCGCTCGCTCGGCCATCCACTCGTCGTCGTTCCAGCAGAACCGGGTGACGTCCCAGACGATCGACGCGGTCTTGGGGCGGTTCTCGGCGAAGAAGCCGTATGGATCAGCCTTCTCGACCATATAACCGTGGTAACGGCTCTTGATCTCAAATTTATAGACTTCGCCTTGCGATAGATCGGGAACGAACAGTTCCCAGATCCCTCCCGCGCCCACGCTGCGCATCGGGTGGCGGCGGCCGTCCCAGTGGTTGAAATTGCCGACCACGCTCACCCGCTGGGCGTTGGGCGCCCAGACTGCGAAGTGGACCCCTCGAAACCCCTCGTGCTCGACCAGATGCGCGCCCAGCTTCTCATAATTATTATAGTGCGTTCCTTCGGCCAACAGGTGCAGGTCGAAGTGGGTCAGGACCGGGCCGAACTGGTACGGATCGACGAAATCCCAGGTGTGTCCCTCATGGTTCTCAACCACGAGGCGGTAAGGGAACGCCTCGGCGCGATCGAAGGACCGCTCGAAGACGCCATCGTCGTGGACCCGGTCCATCGGCACGCGGACCCCGGGTTCCCCCTTGGTCAGATCGACCACCCAGGCCCGGCCTGCTTCGGGCAGGAATGTCCGGATGATCCGGCCCTGCTTCGCGCCGAGCGACACCTCGTGCTGTCCCAGGACCACGAACGGGTCCCAGTGCGCCGAGTGGACGATCAGGTCCAGGTCGCTTGGGCTAGTGGTCGGGGTCTTGGCCGAGGGCGTTGTAGGCATGATCGAGTGCTCAATTTTGGGGATCAAGGGTCGGCAAAGGCGTTTCCAAAGAATACGGTCCACGCCCCTTGAAGTGCAACCGGCGCGCCTTTTTGAAACCCGAAGGTCGCCAATTCTGGATGGTGGTCGGCCGTTGCGGCCGGGACGGTCACTCACCATTCAAGGAATTCAGACGTTGGGAATTTGATCTTCACGAAACGGCGACTCCGAAGGGAATGGAAGGGCGGGCCGCGTCGCGGTATTCTCAATCTTGAGCGTCAACAACGCAGCCGCGATCACGCCACCTTTGCTTCAAGAAAAAGGACCACGTCCCATGCCCGAGAGTCTGAACCGCCGCACCTTCCTGTCCGTAGGCGCTCTCGGCCTGGGGGCCACGGCGCTGGGGGCCTCGCCGCCGAGGGACGTTGGCGGCAGTCGGCCCGTAGTCATCTCCAGCGCCAACGGCTTACGCACGGTCGAGAAGGCGATGGAGTTACTCAAGGTCGGGGCTGACCCGCTCGACGCGGCCATCGCCGGAGTGGCGATCGTCGAGGCCGACCCGAACGACCATACCGTCGGTTATGGCGGCATTCCCAACGAAGACGGCGTCGTGGAACTTGACGCAGCCGTCATGCACGGCCCAACCCACGGCGGCGGCTCAGTCGCCGCTTTGCGAGGGATCATGCATCCGGCGGCCGTCGCCAGACTGGTGATGAAGCGCACTGATCATTGTCTCCTGGTCGGCGAAGGAGCGCAAAGGTTCGCCAGGATGCATGGTTTTCCAGAGGTGGACCTGCTGACCGAAGAAGCCCGGGCGATCTGGTTGTACTGGATGGAAACGCACAGTAAGGACGACGACCGCATCCCACCGCCGAGTGAGGAACTTGATCCAGTCGTGCGGAAATTCTTCGGAGAAACCTACGTGCGCGAGCACGGCACGATTCATTGCTCGGCGCTCGATACTCACGGCGACCTTGGCTGCGTGACCACGACCTCGGGCCTCTATTACAAGATTCCAGGGCGCGTGGGCGACTCGCCGATCCTGGGCGCAGGGCTCTTCCTGGACAACGAGGTCGGCTCCGCAGGCTCCACCGGGCGAGGCGAGGCCAACTTGCTGAACCTTTCCAGCCACACCATTGTGGAAGCGTTGCGCCGAGGGGCCGCGCCCAAGGACGCCGCGCTTGAAGCCTGCAAGCGGATCGCCGCAACCAACAAGCTGCCGCGTTTGCGCGACGCGAACGGACGACCAAACTTCGAGGTCAAATTCTACTGCGTCACCAAGGACGGCCGGTTCGCCGGCGCGAGTCTCTGGTCAGGTGCGAAAATGGCCGTGCATGATGGCGACTCGGCCAAGCTCGTCGAGTGCGCCTCGCTCTACGACGAACCACTCGACGATTAATTCGACCAACGCGGAGTCTGCTCCGGGTGATCCAAGCCGCGACACCTTGCGCCTCAACACGATCGCCCCCGACCTGCTTCGGTCGGGAGCTTTTTTCTTGAAACTCGCGAAGGCCGCGAGCGATCGCTTGATGAGGTCAGGCCCCTGGCTGAGCGGCCTCGGAGGCGCTGGTGAGCGTCTTCTCGCCAAGCTTGGTGAGAGTCCAGGGATGGGTCCCTTTCTCCTTGTCCTTCGCACCGCGCTTGACCAGTTTGCGTCCGCGCAGAGCCTCGATCGTGCGCTCATCGATCTTCTTTTCGACGTGGTAGCCCCCCTTGTCTTCTTCGCCCTTGATCCGGGTGAGGAACTCGCGCTGACGGTCGTTGAGCTTGATAGCCGGAACGACCTTCTTGGGACGGCCAACGGGTCTGGCAGCGGGGACGGCTGACTTCGTAGCCGTTGACTTCGGGGCCGTTGACTTCGTGGCGGCGGCCGACTTCGTGGTCGATGACTTCGGGGCGGCGACCGACTTCGGGGCCGACGACTTCTTGGGGCGGCTCACCTTCGGCGTGTCAGATTTCGCCGCCGTCTCCGCCGCGACGGAGTTGCTCGCCTTTGGTTTCTTCGAAGCGGCCTTCGGGGCCGCGCTCTTCGTCGCGCCCTTCGAGCGGGTCGCCCCCGCGGCGCTACTTGTCTTTCGTGCCATTGCCTCGAACCCTCATTCATTGGAACGATTGGGGACCAACGCCAAGCCGCCGATCTCACTAAACGAGTTCTTAGCGAAATATATCACGCTCGGGAAGTCGAAGATGAAACCACGTCTCACGCTTTTCCAGGGTTTTGGGCGCTCAGACGAGGGAAATCCACACTCGGAAAATAAATTGTTCATACAAAAATATTATAAAATTAATAAAGTTATTATGTGATCTTATCATGTGAAATACATAAACACCTTGGTTTTCTCGAAGTTTTCAGGCTAAACGTCGCGGACAGACTCTCAATAGGCGCAACGATGTTGACACAACCGGCGCATCCGCACGTAGCATCGGGGGGCGCGTTGGTTCTCGCGAATTTTCTTCACGAATTTTTTTGCGCACACCGGCCGGCGACCTGTGGAGACAGAGCCGGCGCGGTGTTTGACGAGGCGCCTAGCGCGCGTCGCTCAGTGCTGGAACAGAAACTCGGGGTGGTTGAGTAACGACCAGAGCAGGTCTTCAGCGACCCGGCGACGATCAGCGCCCGGGGCGTTGAATGGTGAGACGGCCAGGGTAAGCTCGGCTTCGTCGGGGTGGCGTCCGAGTGCTTCGAGAAAGAGTTCGTCGATCACCTTGAGATTATCGGCCCCGTCTTTGATCAGCGTGCCGATGCGATTTTCCGGCGCGACGACCTTGGCGTGAATGGTCCGGCCGCCGACGATCTGCAAGGCTTGCTCAAGGGTCGAGTCAGTACCGCGCTCGCACTCGCAGGCGACCGAGCGCGGCGGCTGGCCGAAAGTGCGCAAGAACGGATGCGTAAATTCGCCGTCGGGAATTTGCGCCGCGCGTGTTCCTGGAGGCAGGTGAAAGAGCCGCTCGTTGACGCCGGTCACGTGCGAGATGGCGTCGAGGAGTTGCTCGGCCGAGAGCAAGCGCACGTTGGCATGCGAGAAATAGCGGACGTCGTCGGCATTGAAATTGTTGGGGTTCGAGGAAAGGCCGTACGCTCTGCTGTTGAGGATCAGGCGAATGGTGCGCTTGACGTCGAAGCCGTGTGAGGTAAAGTCGTCGGCGAGGCCTTGGAGCAACTCTGCGGACGCGGGCGGGTTTGAGTCGCGCAGATCGTCGACCGGATCGACGATCCCTCGGCCGAAGAGGTGATACCAGATCCGATTGACTGCGGCCTTGGCGAAAAAGGGGTTGTCAGCCGCGACCAACCAATCGGCCAGGGCTTCTCGGCGATCACCACCAGGAGCGACCTCGGCCGGGGCCGCGGCCAGGGCCTTGGGTAGCATCGTCACGCCTGTGCGCGGTTGAACGACCTGCGCGTTTGGCGCAAGAAAGACGGTCTCTTCCTTGTTGTACTGCGCGTAAAACTGCGGGCCGTTCTTGAACCGGACCTGGCTGAAGAACGCGGCCATGCCGTAATAGTCGTCCTGCGTCCAGCGTTCGGCGAGGTGGTTGTGGCACCTGGCGCACTGAAGGCGCACGCCCAGGAAGAGTTGACTGATGTTCTCGACCGCGTCCTCCGGGCTGCGCAGGCGTCGATAAAAACTGGCGGGCGGACTGGTATAGTTCGACCCTTTCGCCGTCACGATCGCGCGGACGAATTGATCAAACGGTAGGTTGGCGGCGACCTGGTCTCGAATCCATCGATGATAACTGTACGCGCCTTTCAGGCCCACGAACCGCTGGTTGCAACCCAGGCGGTCGGCCCATTTCAAGGCCCAGAAATCGACGTACTCGGGCCGTTCAAGCAAGGCATCGATCAGCCTGGCGCGCTTGTCTGGCTGTGCGTTGGCGAGGAACGCGCGCACCTCGTCGGCGGTTGGCGACACGCCAATTGTGTCGAGAAAAACGCGACGGCAGAAGGTCGCGTCGTCGCTCAAAGGCGATGGAGGAATGCGCAGGAGCTTCAGCTTGGCGAAGAGGTGCGTATCAATAAAGTTGTTCTCGGGTGGATCGGTCCAGACCAGGCCAGGGACAGGCTCACGGAAGACAAACCGGCTGGTGGCGATCTTCGATTCAAAGGCGACGAGCACGGTAGTCTCGCCCCGCTTGACCTTGCGGGCGCGACCCCAGGAGTCAACGCGGGCGATCGACTCATCGGACGAGGTATACCGGGCCAGGCGCGTGACGTCACGGGTCGAGCCGTCGGCGAACCGGCCTAGGACGACGATCT
>JBDTIR010000643.1:0-9043 GCA_039936275.1 Isosphaeraceae bacterium
CGAGACGGCGGAGGTCGTCTGGTTCAGGTTGAGATTCGCCGCGCCAGTCTGACCCGTCAACGAACTGGTGAAGCTTGATCCGCCTGTACTCGGGGCCGAAGACGCTGACGTTGACGTCGTCGATGACACGCCAAGGTTCGACGTTGGAGCGATGGAGTTCGTGACGGTGGTTGTGCCGCTCGATACCGGGCCGTTGGCCGTACTTGCCGAACTTGTCAACGTGTTGGCCGTGCTTGCCGAACTGCTGGCCGTGATCGCCGATGTACTGGACGGGCTTGCAGGAGTGTTGGACGAATTCGTGTTCCCGCTTACCGAGACGTTGGAGTTCGCCCGATCCGCGCTCAAAGGGGCCGAAGCCGTTTGGCCGGTTGACGCTCCAGCGTTGGTTTGAGCGCTGGATGCCGTGGCCGGCGTGGAACTGGACCGGGCCGGCGGATTGACGCTCTCGGCCGCCAAGGGGGGGCGCTCGGTCGTTGAGGCCGAAACAAGGCCACCACGACTGGTCGCGGTCGCGCTGGCGCGGCCGACCTGTTGATCCAAGGGCGGCGAACTGACGTGGCTGGCGTTCTCTTGACTGGTTGGCGTGCCGACGTCTGGGGATTTTGATCCCGATAAACTGCCAGAGTCCTTTGAACCAGGGACCTCGCCCCTTGACAGGTTGGTTCCTCGGCGGGTTCCGGCGACGGCCTGATCCCGGGCCAAGGAGTTCGACGACGATGGTTGGGTCGGCGCGACGGGCTGATTCGAGGGTGCGGCGCTCCAGCCTTGACCGTGATTCAAGGACTCATGGCTTGTCGCCGCGGCCGGCTTGCCCGGGTTCTCGTGGGGTGGTCGATCGTTGCCGTCATCGGTTGGCTGAAGAGGGGCGTCCCGGGTCGGAGCGACGTTGGAATTCGAGGCCGGTTCCACCGAACGCCAAGGTGTCTTGGTCGGCCCCCGGGCCGCGATCGGTTGGGACTTAGACTGAGGAGGCGTACCGACGGCCTGCCTCTTGTCGGCCGATCGCGTGGGACGGGGCGAGGGTTTCTCACGGCTCCGGACGTCGTGTCCTGGAGGCGTGCCCCGTCGGGCGTGGATCGGGCCGGCTTCCCCATCTGATTCCAAGACGGTCGATACGGCCAGAATCATCGGCACGAGGCACGCCCCGCGAGTTGCGAATCGTTTCAATGGATGCCCTCCTTCCGACGTCAGACCCGTTCGATCGGCGCGCGGAATCTCCGGACAAAAGGCCGAACGGCCTGCATGGATTCCCCAAAAACTCAACAACAACGAGGTGCGGCGCGGAGGTGCTTGCTCAAGGCCTGCGAACCTAATCCACCTCCATGGGCCTTGTCAAGACGAATCAAAAGATACTCGTGTTCTCGCGAGAGAATCCTCCGCCTCATGATCGATCCCATGCACCGCGAAGGCTCGAAGAGGACTCGGAAAATCATAAAACAGAGAAATGGACTTATTGAATTCATTTTTCTATTTTGTGTTTTATTTCGTGAACCTCTTTATTGACGATGACTGAAAGAACGACCGAGAGCGTTGATCCCGGGAACAGCCGACGCATGAATTCAAACCGGTTGCGAAAAAACACCGCGTATTCCGGTTTTGTTGACTCGATCGATTGCGACCCGATCACGAGACGTTACTATTGAGCGTCCATCGCCATTCCATGCAATGATTCGTTTGATCAGAAATTGGGAGAGAGGTCCCGTGCCGGGAATCCAGGTCATGTTCACAGGCGGAACGTCAAGGACAACCAAGGTAGATGTCAAGCGGGCGAAGCGGGCCCGACGCCCGGGTATCGAGTGGCTGGAGGAACGTTGTGTCCTTTCTGGACTTGCCGCGGTTCCGGCCAACGACCCGGAACTTGCCGTCCGCTTGGCACCGAAGTCGGACCCTGACGGCAACGGCAATGTGCTCCAGGCTCGGGTGGCGATCGTTGGCCAGGCGGCCCCCGGGGCGTTGGTCCGGCTCGATATGGACGGCGACGGCCGGTTCGAGCGAGGAATGCGCGCGAATCACCGTGGAGAATTCCGGTTCCAGACCCTCCTGCACGTCGGGCGCAATGTGGTGCAAGTTCAGGCCAAAGGGCGTGATGGAACCATCGAGACGGCTAAGCTCTCGGCAACCCGCTGCGACGTGCTGATTGACTGGAACTCGACGGCCCTTGCCGCCGTCCGAACCGGGAACACGAACCCGCCCCTCGCCGCGAGGAACCTGGCAATGGTGCAACTGGCGGTCTTTGACGCGGTCAACTCGATCGATCGGCGGCACGAACCCTACGCGGGAATCCAGGTGCGGCATGCTCAAGGCGCCTCGACCGAGGCGGCAGTCGCCAGGGCGGCCGACGAGGTGCTGACGGCCCTCTATCCCGACCAGGCGGCGACCTTTCACGCCACACTCGCCGAGAGTCTGGCCACGGTGCGAAACCGTCGAGCCAGGGTTCGTGGCGAGGCGGTCGGCAGGCAGGTCGGCAAGGCCATCCTCGCGCTTCGGGCCAACGATGGTTCAAACGTACAGGTCGATGCGCCTCCGGCGACCAAGCCTGGCGAATGGTCGCCGACGCCGCCGGAGTACGGTCGGGCCGTCGCCTTGAATTTCGCGTTCGTGCCGCCGTTCGCCATGACCACGCCTTCGCAATTCCGCCCTGGTCCTCCCCCTGCCCTCGACAGCGCCACGTATACCGAGGCGTATAACGAAGTGGAGTCGGTCGGCTCAGACGATAGCACCACGAGGACGCCCGATCAGACGGCCTTCGCGCACTTCTGGGCCGACCTGGCCGGCGTGAGCTTTACTCCGCCAGGGCACTGGAACCAGATCGCCGAAGACGCGGCCATGTCTCGACAGCTTCGCTTAAGCGATGAGGCCAAGCTCTTTGCCCAGCTCAACGTCGCCCTGGCCGACGCGGGGATCTCGTGCTGGGAGACCAAGAACTTCTATCAGTTCTGGCGCCCCGTCACCGCGATTCGCCAAGGGGACCAGGACGGCAACCCCTTGACCGTGGCCGACCCAAACTGGTCGCCACAATGGGAAACACCCCAGTTCTCATCATACTCATCGGGGCACGCGACCTTCAGCGCCGCCGCCGCAACCATCCTGGAATCATACTTCGGCGCGAACACGCCATTCAACGACACCGGCGACCCCACGCTCGGTTTGCCCGGCAGACATTTCGACAGCTTCGCCCGGGCTGCCGACGAGGCCGCCGCCAGCCGGATGTACGGCGGAATTCACTTCCGGTTCGACAACGAGACGGGCCTGGCGGTTGGCCGGGAAATCGGTCGCTATGTGCTCCAGAACGAGATGAAGTAAACATGCTGCGCTGATGAACCGAGATTGGGATCGAGCCGCGACCTCGATTCTTTGTTCGATCGTGGCTTGAATCTCGATCCGGGTTCGACTATGCCTTTTGAGACCAAGGCCCCGAAGCGACCGCTCCCGATCGCCTCTGGATTCAAGATTTCCGGGAGGTCCACAGGTTGAGAGAAGTTCCTAATTATGCGTGCTCCTTCTCTCACGACGCAGATTTTCCTCGGCCTGGGGATCGGCGTGGCGGTCGGCTGGTTGTTGCCGGCCGTCGGCGTCAACATGCGGCCGGTCTCGCTCTTGTTCCTGAATTTGATCAAGTCGATCATCGCGCCTTTGATCTTCGCGACCCTGGTGGTCGGGATCGCGCATACGGGGGACATCAAGCAGGTCGGGCGGATGGGGATCAAGTCCTTGGTCTACTTCGAGATCGTCACGACCCTGGCCCTGGTCGTGGGTCTGGTGGCGGTGAACCTGGCAAAGCCCGGGGTCGGCGTGGCCTTGCCGACGAAGCATGCTCAAGACAAGATCGACCTGGCGGCCGAAGCGGCAGCCCTGGCCGACGAGGGGAAGATCGCCGAGGCGACGGCGATCCTGGCACGGGTGCCTTCGGCCCCTGATCCGCCGCCGAAGCCTCGGAGCTTCGGCGACGTGATCGAGCATCTGGCCCCTGCGTCGGTGATCAAGGCGATGGCCGATGGGGACGTGCTCCAGATTGTCGTGTTTTCGGTCTTGTTCGCCCTGGGGGCAACCCTGATCGGCGAGCGGGCGCGGCCGGTGCTCGACTGGTGCGAGTCGTTGGCCGAGGTCATGTTCCGGTTCACCGAGATCATCATGAAGTTCGCGCCGGTCGGCGTCGGCGCGGCGATGGCCTACACGGTCGGGCATTCGGGCCTGGGCGTCCTGGTCAACCTTGGCAAACTGGTGATGACCTTATACGCGGCCCTGGCGGTCTTTGTGTTCGTGGTGTTCGGCTCGGTGATCGCCATATTCCGGGTCCCTTTACGCGATTTCATTACAGCGGTGAAGACGCCCGCGATGATCGCCTTCGCCACGACGTCGAGCGAGTCAGCCTTGCCTCGGGCGATGGAAAACATGGAGCGGATGGGCGTACCGCGCCGGGTGGTGGGGTTCGTCTTACCGACGGGATATAGCTTCAACCTGGACGGTACGACGCTTTATCTGTCCATGGCGTCGATCTTCGTCGCACAAGCGGCGGGGGTCCATATGTCACTTTCGCAACAAATTGTGCTCATGTTGACCTTGATGCTGACCTCGAAGGGGGTTGCCGGGGTGCCCAGGGCGTCGTTGGTGATCCTGTCCGGCACCCTGGCAAGCTTTGATTTGCCGGTGACGGGCGTCCTGGTCATCCTTGGCGTGGATGAGTTGATGGACATGGGACGGACGGCCGTCAACGTGGTCGGCAACTGCCTGGCGACCGTCGTCGTCTCAAAGTGGGAAGGGAACTTCCGCACCGAACCCTTGCCGCCGGAAGTCCTTGAGGGGGAAGGGGCAATTCTTGATTCGGGAGACGGCTAAGCCGGGTCAACCAACCGGACGATGGTTGCGGGTCGTCCCGGGTGGAGCGTAGAACTGAGAGAGCCGTGCCGAGTGCGGCGATGGAGCGCGACGGGGATGCACATTATTTCACGGAGCAAGCTCGTCAAGTTCGTCGCCGACGATCCCCGGTTCACCGACGCTGAGGCACCGCTGGATCGTTGGTATCGGACGACGAAGCGGGCCGGGTGGAGAAATTTCGCGGAATTGAAGACCGATTTCCGTACGGCCGACCGCTATCGGAACTTGACGATCTTTGATATTAAGGGCAACACGTACCGCCTCATAGCCGAAGTGCTGTACCATAACCAGACGGTGCTGGTCCGAGAGGTTCTGACCCACCGGGATTATGACCGCGGGCTCTGGAAGACAAGGTGGGCATCATGACGACCGATCAATATGAGCCTCCCCTGAGCAACGACGCGACGGCTGCCGCTGGGCCAGTGATCGCCGATGACCCCTATCTGGAACTGATCCGCCGCTGTCCGCTCCGGCCAATCCGCTCGGAGGCCGAATTGACCCGGGCGATCGCGATGCTCGATTGGCTGATTGACAAGGAGACGGCCGGGCTTCGCACTCCGTCGGAGCACGACTACTTGCTAGTTCTGGCGAGGCTCGTCGAGGATTACGAGGACGTCCATTACCCGATGCCGTCCGACTTGGCCAGGGATTAGCCTGAACATATGCCGAGTTGGGGTTTGATCGCGATCAGGACGGCCAGCCGGCGAGCAATTGCCGGTAAAGGGCCACGTAACGATCCACGACAATCGTCAAGGCGAACTCGGTTTCGATCCGGTTCCGAGCCGCCGCGCCTAGCGTTCGTCCAAAGGTCGAATCGTCGAGCACCCTGAGCAATCCCAGGGTCCATGCCTCGCGGTCGCCTGGCGGGATCAGCAGGCCGGTCTGGCCGTCGTTGAGCAAGTCGATATTGCCGCCGATGGCCGATGCCAGGCAAGGGAGCGCGGTCGCCATCGCTTCCAGGAGAGAGTTGCTCATCCCCTCGGCGACGCTGGGCAAGACGAAGACGTCGGCCGCGCGCAGCCAGTCGGACGGGTCAGACACCGGGCCGGTGAAGTGAACGCGGTCGGTGATCCCCAACTCAGCCGCGCGCCTGGTCAGGCGATCGCGGTCGGGTCCGTCGCCGATCAGGATGAGCTGCGCGGAGGCTTGGCGCGTCACCTCTGGCCAGATTTCGAACAGGAGGTCCAGATTTTTTTGCGGATGAAGGCGGCCGGTGAAGACGACGCGCGGTCCCGCGGGCAAGGACGTTTGTACAAAACTCTGCCCGGGATGAAAATGGTCGGCATCGACTCCGCTGGCCATCCGGATCAGGTGCGAAGGCGGGACGCCCAGATCGATCCACTGTCGCTCGATATCCGCCGAGATCGCCGCGAACGCCGTATTCCGTAAAATCAAGCGCCGCAAGACCCGAGAACCTCTGGTCCGAACCAGTTCCTCAGCCTCGCCATAGAAGCCCGAACTCGCTGGTTGGACCAAGGTTGGCACCCCTTTGAGCCAGGGGCGACCCAGACCGGTCGCGATCGCTTCCCAGAGCCCTTGATGGGTGTGGATCAGATCAAACTCGGGGCGCAGACGGCGCAAGCCCTTGATGACGCCGGCCACGAAGCTGACCCCGAACAAAGGACCGACGTTTGACGTGTCAACCCAGCGGTGGACCTGGATTCCTTCAATCAACTCGTTCCGTGGCAAATCAAAGCCGTGGCGAGTGATCGCATGAACAGAATGTCCCCTGCGGACCAGTTCAGCCCCCTGAGCCCGGGCCTGCCGCTCGGCACCGCTGGCGTAGGGGTGGAAGCCGGCGAGCACGTAACAGACCCGGAGTGGCGGTTCCGGGTGGTCGTCGGCGTGCGAGGCGCGGAGCGCGGGGCTGAAGCCTGGATTTCCTGGTTTCATACCGCGTTGTCCGCACCCCGCATTCTGTTTGGCTCATTCGGAATCAAAAAGACTCAGCGGTTGAGGGTCAAAGTGGACCACTCAACCCCTCGATCGTCCGTGACCTTGCCGGCGCTGACGGTCAGGGTGGCGTAAGGGACGGCCTTGCCGGCAGCATCCTCAACCTCCACGGTCCAATCGCCATCGGGCAACGCGGGGACGTCAAAAAGACCTTGGCCGTTGCTGATGAAGGTGCGGTTGCGGAACCGGCTGCCTTCGTTGCTGAAAGTCACTTTGACGCCTGCTTCGGGCTCACTGGTCTTACCCGAGATGATTCGGCCGCGGAGCAAGGCCGCCGTCAGGTCGTGTTTCGGCCTGGCGAGGTTCAGGTCCTGATTCTTGAACGCGGGGCGTTGGACCTCACGGATTCCGGACGGATTGACGTTGGGGGCCCCGTCGGCCGGGATCTTGATGTCGGGAGGACTCATGAGATCCTGATCGTTCGCCGGAGCGGCAGGGCGTGGCATCTCAGCGGGGGATTCCTGTTCAAGCAAGGGCTGGACAGATTGCTCTTGCAACGGCTGAGGTCGCGGCCGAGGCTGCGCCGGGCTCGGATCAAGCTCTGGCTCGTGTTCTTCCCGGAGCGGCGTGCTCTGCTTGACCCGACTATTCGAGCTGGAACTCGACGCGGCCGGGGCCGCGATCACGGACGACGCCGGCAAGGTGACAACGGACGACGTGGAGCAGAGGTCCGTTGAGATCGCGGCGGTCGTGACCAACGGGTAACTCGCCGTGGTCGGCAAGTAATAGGACGTCGGGGTCACGGCGTAGTTGACGCTGCTCGGTCGGTAACGGGCTGACCGATAGTACGTCGTGGGAACGACATACGACGAGGGAACGACGTATGAGGTCGGCACCACCGACGAGGTCGAGGTGTAAACCGTGGGTGTGACCATCGAGTACGTCGTCGGCAACACGTACGAGGTCGGCGTCACGTAGGACGACGAGGTCACATAAGACGTCGGCATCACGTAAGAGGTTGGCATCACGTAAGACGTCGGTGTCACGTAGGAAGTCGGTACCACATAAGACGTTGGAACCACGTAGGAAGTCGGTGCGACCATGGTCGCGAAGCTTCCTTGATACACGTTCTCGATCACGATGTCTCGGCGGAAGAGGCCCGCCTGAGTTTCCGGGGCCAGTAAAGGAAGAAGCATTGCCGATAGCCACAGGACGATGCGCGGCGCTCGGGGAACCATGGGTGTTGTCTCCAGGGAGGACCCGGGCTGGGCCCCTTTTTTTTCGTTTCTCTGTGTTGCATCGGCGCACGGAACGCCTCATCTCGATACCCATAACATACCAGACGGGCTGGGCCGAACCAAGCTACCGGACCCTCGCAAAAGCGAGAATCCAACAGGTTGGTTTGACCAGCACCAACCGGCTGTCCTTGAGAATGAGTGACAAATTGCGTGCCAAGCCTGGATGTGCGATGATCAAGCCAGAGAGGACGGCCCGCTCTGACTTGCTGGCCTTCGCTCCGTTTTTATGGAGATCAACCACCCATGATCGCCACCCGTGATGCGACCGAGATCCTCGAACGGGACTTCCTGGAAGTTCGCGGTCGGATCCTGGAAATCGCCGCCGCCCTGGACCGGCACGACCGAGCCCCTGAGCACCCCGGACACCACCCGGACCGCCGTCTCGCTCAATTACGCCAGGCTATTGAGTCCCTGCTCGAACCAGGCCCTGGCCGGGCCGAGACTGTCCAACGCCTCTTCTCGCTGGACTACGACCCGAATTGGCGCAAGACCGGTTCCTGAACGCCCGCTCTGTTGGGTGTTCGCCAACAGACCATTCACGGCCCTGGAACGAGCGAGTAAGTCCTACGCCTACGTCCCGGGTGTTGCGGCAATTGGGCTTCGGCCTCGCAGGAACGCCCTGGCTGAGTCAGTCATCGTGACAAGCGCGACCCCTCATCATGATTGAATCCTCGATCACCAGATGCCAGGTGCTGCTCAGGTACGGAACTCCGTGATGCGCGCCAGGGTTGAAGGTAAAGCATCAGGCCGCACAGAACGATCACCGTCCCTAGACTTTGGGCGAACAGGTATGCTCGTGATGTTCTTGCTGTCGTTCGCGGACGCGATGGATCAACGCCATTTACCAACAAAAAGGGGCCAAGTGTCATGACCGCCTACATCGACCCGCACATTCACATGGTCTCCCGCACGACCGACGATTACAAGCGCATGGCCCTGGCCGGGTGCGCCTTGGTCAGTGAGCCGGCCTTCTGGGC
>JBDTIR010000644.1:0-2671 GCA_039936275.1 Isosphaeraceae bacterium
CAAGCGGGCGGCCCTCTTGTTACGATGTCGCAATTCCAGGGAGTGGACGGCCGGGGAAGTTGGATTCCACGAAATTCGGCAAGATTGAAGTCGTTTTGATGTTTGTGGGGCCACGTCATGCCCGATCCGGTCCAGCCGAACACCCCGAACCAGACAGATTTACGTCTCATTGACAACACCACGTGTATGGCATGCGGGTGTCTCTGCGATGACATTGCCTTGTCGATCGTGGGCGGTCGGATTCTTGAAGCCCGCTGCGCCTGTGAGTTGGGGCGCGCCTGGTTCTTGCGCGATCACGACCAAGGGGATCGACCCGCCGCCTTGATCGATGGCCGAGCAGTCCCGACGTCGGAGGCCCTCGATCGCGCCGCCGCCGTGCTGGCCCTGGCTCGCGCTCCGGTGATTTTGGGCCTGGACGCCACGACGATCGAGACGCAAGGCGTCGCCGTGGCCTTGGCCGATTGGCTGGGGGCCGTGATCGATCCGACTCATTCCCAAGGGGCGATTCCCAGATTGCGGGCGGTGCAACGGGTCGGTCAGGTCTCGGCCACGCTCGGCGAGGTCAAGAACCGCGCCGATCTGGTTCTGTTCTGGGGCGTCGATCCGGTCGTCACCCATCCTCGCCATTTTGAGCGGTACTCGGTCGAGCCGGTCGGCCGGTTCGTGCCGGAAGGGCGCGCGGGCCGGTCTGTTCTGGTGGCCGACGCCTCGCCGACAGCCACCGCCGAGCGGGCCGATGTGTTTTTGCAGGTCCAGCCGGATGCCCAGTTTGAGACGCTCCACGCCCTGCGCGCCTTGATTCGTCAGGTCCCTCTCGATCCAAGGCGGGCTGAAACCTCCACGGGGGTCCTTTGGGAACAACTGCGCGACTGGGCTGATCGACTAACGAAGGCTCGCTACGGGGCCTTCTTCTTTGGCGACGGCTTGGGCAAGGCGCGCGGCGGATCGGCCAACGTCGAAGCGGCCTTGCTCTTGGTTCGCGACCTGAACACAACCCAACGGTTTGTCGCCTTGACCCTGGGCGGACCGGGCAATCCTTCGGGGGCCGAGTCGGTCTTGACCTGGCAGGCCGGCTTCCCGACCGGAGTGGACCTTTCACTCGGCGTTCCGCGCCCCTTGCCCGCCGACCTGACCGCCCTTGACCTGCTGGCACGCGGCGAAGCCGACGCCGCCCTGATCGTCGCCGACGACCCGACCCCGTACCTTTCGCCCGCAGCCCGCGACCACCTGGGACGAATCCCGACGATCGTGATCGCACCGGACGCAACCTCAAGGACGGCCCACGTGGCCCTGGCGTCGGCGACTTACGGCATCCACGCCCCCGGGACCGTGGCCAGGTCCGACGGCGTCTTGCTCCCGCTTCGCCCCCCCTTGGCGACAGACTTGCCGACCGATCGACAACTCTTGATAAAAATCTTGGTCCGCCTGAATCCGCGCATCGAGAGGAAGGAAACCAATGTCAACACATGAACTTGCGAATGAACAACGGTTGGTCCTCGGTCCCGACGACCACGGCCGGATCGTCTCCGACGCCGAATTTGACGCAGCCTATTTCTCCGAACCCTGGACTTACGAACGGATCAAGGGAAAATTGATCGTCATGTCACCCGATGGCCAAGAACATATTGACGCATCAGAGCCTTGGAACGATCGGCTCGTCGGCTATAAACTTAGTCATCCGGAGATCGTCCAGACGGTCAAAGCGGAAGCCTGGATGCGAATTGAAGGGGGCACCGACCGAATCGCCGACATCGGCGTTTATCTGGTGACTGACCGGCCCGTCCCTCGTATCCCCGAGCGAATCCCCGATCTGGTGTTCGAGGCCCTCAGCCCCGGCCGCGAAGCCTGGAAACGCGACTTTGTTGAAAAGCGAGCGGACTACCATCGGCTTGGCGTGCGGGAATACGTCGTGATCGATCGCTTCGAGCAGCAGGTCACGGTGTTCACGCACACCCCCCGGGGATACGATGAGCGCGTCTTGAATCTTGGAGATGTGTACACGTCGCCACTGTTTCCAGCCTTGGCGATTCCTCTTGCCGACGTGCTGCCGTCATGAGTCTCCTGAAGATCAGCGGCGGCCGGCTGATTGACCCGGCGAACGGCATTGACGACGAGGTCCGCGACCTCTGGATCGAAGGCGGCCGGGTCGTCCCCGCGCCTTTTGATCCGGAAACGAGGCCCGATCGGACAATCGACGCGCGTGGATACGTGGTCATGCCCGGCGGGGTGGACGTCCATTGCCATATCGCGGGCGGCAAGGTCAACGCAGCGCGGATGTTTCGGCCCGAAGACCATCGCGAACCCCAAGGGCTCGCCCGGACGGCTTTGACCCGCTCAGGAACCCTGGGTAGCGTGCCGACCACGTTCGCCACCGGCTACAAGTACGCCGGACTCGGCTACACAACGGCGGTTGACGCCGCCATCCCCCCCCTGGGGGCCCGCCACGCACATCATGAGTTTCGGGACACGCCAATTCTTGACAAGGCGTTTCTTGTGCTCATGGGAAACAATCATTATGTCATGGACCGAATTCGGGAAGGAGACCATGAGCGGCTGCGCGCTTATGTCGCCTGGCTCCTGGGTTCGACGAAGGGCTACGGCGTCAAGATCGTCAACCCCGGGGGGGTCGAGCGCTGGAAAGAGGGGCATGGAAATATCAGCACGCTTGACG
>JBDTIR010000645.1:0-8964 GCA_039936275.1 Isosphaeraceae bacterium
GATGGTGGACGCGTAAGCGACGAGCACTTCGGGAATTGCAACCCGACGCGTGAGCGAGGGATCTTTCTGCCCGTTGCACCGAGCGAAGCCACCTGCCATTTTGGCAGTCGCGGCGGCTCGCTCTCGAAGAAGACCCTCGCTCACGCGTCGGGTTTCGATGGTGGACGCGTAAGCGACGAGCACTTCGGGAATTGCAACCCGACGCGTGAGCGAGGGATCTTTCTGCCCGTTGCGCCGAGCGAAGCCACCTGCCATTTTGGCAGTCGGTTGTCGTGGATCTCGTCTTCTCCTGATAATACTTAAAGAGGCGTCCTGGTTGATCGGCGATCTGGAATGCGTTGCCCGGCTTGCCAACGGCCCTTGACCTTGAGCTGCGACTCTGGCATGGCCTTGCGAACTGCCCATTGCGGCTTATGCCAATACCGTGCTTTCGAGGGGGACGATGAGGCGATTTCGCCATAAAATGACCAAGATGATCCGAAAAATCATCATTTCGTGGAATCCGGGTAAAGTTCTTGCAATGCATTGGATAAACTTGAACAATGGCAAATCGGCGACTTGGAAGTCGTTCGTGTTCTGGACGGACCCAGTCTGTCTGATCCGCTGCGCGGATGTCCCCGGTGGGAGTTCGCAATGATCTCCGTAAGATGGTCCCAAGCCGCCCTGCCACTGCTCATTGCCAGCAGTCTGCTCGGCCAGTCCGCCGAATCCTCGCCTCTGCGCAGGGCCGCGACCCCCCACCATGAATGGTCCGATCCAGGTGGGACGGAGTTGCCGACCCTCGTGGCACCAGACCTGATCGAGACGTCGTCGGTTTCAATCCCGACCGTCCCCGACTTTGACGTCTCCTCGGCCGCCCTGCTCGCCCCGGCACGATTCGACTCCCTGGCCCTGGTTTCACACCCCCCCTTGTTACTCGCGTCTCTGAACGACTTCCCCTTGATCCAGGCCACTTCGCTGGTGACCGGACAAACCACCCCGCTCCTCGGTGATTCGGCCGACCCGTCGTCCACGCCCACGGACCACCGAATTCCCGAGCCAGGGTCGTACCTCCTGCTCCTGACCGGGGCCATCGGCCTCCTCGCGCGTCGCCGCCTTCGCTCCCGATCCAACCTTTCCGATTCCCGGGGAGAATCAAGCCCCGCTTGACCTCCGTCGGAATTGGAAGCCCCGGGCCGCACGCCAACATAAGGTATACTTGTCAGCATGAATATATATTCATGCTGATTTATTTAGAAGGCGGCTCCGCGGCGGCTGGGGTTGGATCTTGGCGGAGGGGAAAGTCGCGTTCCAGGGCCTCGCGGACGGGGGCGGGGAGCTTCTTGTCGAGGTGGGGGGTGAGTCGGTCGAGTCGGAGGGCCTCGCGGGCCTCTCGGTTGGCCAAGGGGACTTGATTCAAGGTGGCGAGGACCTGGGCAAGCTCGGCGTGAAGTGCGGCGTTGGTCGGGTCGAGGCTGGTGAGTCTGGCCAGGGCGGTCATCTGGTCCTGGCGGATATACTGGGC
Source organism: Isosphaeraceae bacterium (assembly GCA_039936275.1). Taxonomy (GTDB): domain Bacteria; phylum Planctomycetota; class Planctomycetia; order Isosphaerales; family Isosphaeraceae; genus JBDTIR01. Next base: position 1,505 of record JBDTIR010000645.1, read on the forward strand.
CTCAGACTCGGGCAGGTCGGCCTTGCGGAGGAACTCGTCGGCGAACCGAGCGCGAAGCCTGGGGACGGCGAGCGACCCGGGGTTGCGGGGCAAGGCGGCGGCCTGGTCCAGGACCCAGGCGAGGATCGGCCAGGTGCGATCGGCCCCTCGGCCTCCGCGAGCCAGCCAGGCCTTGAATTCATACTCGGCCAACGCGATCCAGGGCTGAAGGCTGTAGTCGTCGGCCTGCGTGGCCAGCAGGTAGGCTGCGGCCACCTTCTCTCGAGAGGCCCCTCGGGTCGCGGCCAGGGTGTTCGCCTGTTCGAGCCTTCGTTCCATCCGCCAGTAAGGGCCGACCGCCCCGATGAACGACCCGACCAGGGCTGCCCAGACCGCCGCCATCCCGAAGGCGACCCAACGGCCTCCCACGCCTCGCTCTTGACCACAAAGGCGATCAACCCGCAGGTTTTGGCCGATCGCCAGCAAGGCCCAGAGCCCCAGGGCCACCGTCGGGATGCCGATCCCGCCGGCTCCCAAAAGGTTGACCGACACGGCCAAGGCCCCTGCTCCAAGGCTCGCGGCCCCCAGAGTTTCCAGCCGCCAGAGCGGCCCAGCCAAGGCGACCGCCAAGGCCCAGCCGGCCGCCAAGGCCACCCAGCGGATCAGGTCGCCCGGGTTCGTGATCGGGTCGAGCCGACCCAGGGCGACGACCATCAGCAAGCTCCCGCCGGCGCAGGCCAGAAGCCAACCGGCGGACCTCGGCGGCCCTGATCCCCTGCCTTGGACCTCGGCGAGCGACTCCGGCCGCCCTTGGTCTTTGGCCTTCCGAGCCGGGCCGAACAGGTCGCGCAGGCCCAGGCCCAAAACGGCCAGCAAGGCGATCGCTCCGGGAAGGCCGGCCGTCGCCAGGACTTCCAGCACCAGGTTATGCGGGTCGGTGATCTGCTCGCTGGCCTCGGGAAGCTTGTGCCGCAGGTACGGCCCGCCGAAGTTCCCCGGCCCGTGTCCGAGAAACGGATGCTCACCGATAACCCCGGCCGCCCCTTGCCAGTATTCCCAGCGGTAGCGGAGTGACTTGGGCGACTCGGTCAAGACCTGGACGTCCAGGCCCCCCAGGGCCGTCGCCAAGGCCGCCAGGATGGCCAGGGTTCCGGCCGTGCCGATCCCGGCCAGGACCAGGGCCTTGGTTGAGAACCGCCGACGTTCCCGCCAGGCAAGCACCAGCAAGGCCGCCGCCAGGCCCACGAAGGCGCTCCGGCTCTTGGTCAGGATCAGGCAGTAGACCAAAACGGTCCCCGGCAGGCTGGCCAAGGCTACCGCGATCACGCCTCGACGGTCCTTCCTGAGCAAGCCTCCCAGTGCCAACGCAATTCCAACCGCCGAGGCCCCGACCAGGAACCCCGCCAGGGAGTTGGCCAGGGCGTAGGTGGACCAGGGTTCGCGCGAGCCTAGCAAGCGGTCTTCGAACAGTTTGCGAGCGGTCGATGCCGGGTCAATCCCCAAAGGGGCAAGCACCCGCTCGGGATGCCTGAGGTAGAGCCTCTGGATCTCCGGCAGTTCGAACGTCACCTGATAGAGTCCGTAGCCGGCGACCGCGACCGCCGTCGCCACGAGCGCCCCGGCCAGGATCGACGACTCGCCCTTGGTTCTTGGCAAGGTCCGCAGCAAGACATACGCCAGAGCCATGCCGGTCCATTCCCAGGCCAGATTGATCGCCATCCGACGCTCAGCAGCATGAGAAGCGCTCATGCCGACAAGGGCGACCAGAGCGACCAGGGCCGCGTCGGTCCTGGACAGGCGGAGTCTGACCGAGCCTTGAAGCCAGGCCCCGGCAATGGTCAGGCCGAGCGCGATCAGGAGGGCCGCCACCCAGATCAAGGCGCTTCCCGTCTCGGCCTCGGTGGCGAACTCGCCGGTCCAGAAGAACCGGGCGCAGACCAACGACGCGGTCAGGCCCAGGGCGAGCCTTCGACAGCGCTCGCCCAGCCGTCCGGCGGTCTCAGGATCGAGGTCAAACCACCCCGGCGCCGGTCCCTGCCCTGGATTCGGGCTCGGTCTCGGGTTCTGATTGGGCCGCCCGGGGAAGGCCGGACTCTGGTTTCGCCTCGCCATTACGTCGCTCCGACCGAACCGTCGAGACCTCGAGCACCGCCACCACGCCCAGCAAACAGACCGTCTGAGCCACCACCACCGAAGCGCCGAACGGGCCGAGCCGGTGCAACAGCAACGTCCCCAGGCCGCCGGCCAGGGTCACCAGGTCAATCGTGCCGACGGCGCGAACCGGCGACAAACCACGATCAACCAGGCGATGCGAGAAATGGCTCCGATCCGCCTGGAACGGACTGCGGCCCTCGCGCAAACGGATCATGATGACAGAGACGGTATCATACAAAGGAACCGCCATGACCAGCAAGGGGGCGAGGACCCCGTACCTCGTGAATTCCGGGCCGTACCTCGTAAAGGTGCCGGTGACGGTCAAAGCCCCCAGCAGGAATCCCAGGTAGTTGCTTCCCGCGTCGCCCATGAACAGACGCGCCGGGTAATGATTGTGGACCAGGAACCCGGCCAAGGCACCGATCAAGACCAAAAGGACCGCCGGCACGAACAGGCTGCCCACCATTACCTGGGCCGTGGCGAACAAGGCGGCGGCGATCAGGCCAACGCTCGCCGCGAGGCCGTCCATGTTATCCAGGAAGTTGAATGAGTTGGTCAAGCCCACGATCCAGACGACCGTCAAGGCCCCGGTCAAGGGGCGGAACCCCGGCGGCAGGAACAGGGTGAAGCCGCCCCAACGGACCACGAAGACCGTTGCCAACGCGAACTGCACGCCCAGCCGCAACTTCCAGCCCAGGCCGAACCGATCATCGAGCAATCCCATCACCATGACGGCGCTGGCCAGGGCCAAGATCCAGGCCAGCTCTCCGCCACGCTCGCGCAGGCCTCCGAGGTGCCTGGTCAACTCGTCGGGGAGCCAAGCTGGCTTGCCGAGCACGACGGCCGCTCCGAGGCCAAGCACCCAGGCCATCGTCAGCCAGATGGCCACGCCCCCGCCCAGGGGGGTCGGCCGCTGATGGGCCTTCCGGCCGCCCGGGCGATCCACCAGGCCGAACCTCGGCGCCGCCACTCTTGCCAGCCCGCAAAACAGGACGCTCAAGGCGAATGCGGACAGGAGCAGCGCGGCGCCGACAACGGGGAACATCGTGATTGGTCTCGAACGGATGGAGTGAAGCCTTCAACCTCGTGCTCTTTGGGAGATGATACCCGGATTCCCGAGATCGGGCGCAACGATTCTCGATCGTCGATCCAGGGTGCTCCCCAAGGTCCACAAGGAATGGACGCCTTAGCGTATGAGAGCGTCGAGGCGTCTAACGGCTTCGCTCCAGGAGGACGAACGACTCGATCAAGGTCCGAACGTGGTCGAGAGCCGCCTTTACCGTTTCGAGGCGTCATTGAGCACCGCGCCCGCCTGGAATTGCCTTGGATTGGTATCGAAGTTGCGTCGTACGAGTGATTACGCAACTGCCGGACCAGATCAGCCGGTTTCCCCTCACGAGAATTCAGGTTGACTATGTCCGCTCTCCTGATGGATGCCCAGACTGACCGTACCCGGCCTCAAGGGTTGCGGATCCTGATCGTGGAGGATGATCCGAATAGCCGATGGGTTCTCTGCGCCTTGATGCGCCGGCTTGGCTACGACTGTCAGGTGGCCGTTGACGGCCAGGAGGCGCTCCTGATGGTCGCAAGCTTCAAACCACAGGCGATCTTGATGGATTTGATGATGCCCGTGCTCGATGGTCTGGAAACGACCCGTCGGCTCAAGGCCGACGCCACGACCCGGGGGATTCCGATCCTGGCCCTGACCGGCAACTCCACGCCCATCGGAGAGCGAGCCGCCCGCTCTGCCGGTTGCGACGACTTCTTGACCAAGCCCGTCGTGTTCCACGACCTGCTGAAACGCCTCCACGATCAGGTGGGCGATTAACGCCCCCGTCAATCAAAGTCCCCAAAGCCTCCGCTTGCCGCCCGTCCGCATGGTCGTTATAATCGACCGCTTGCCGATGTGGCCCGCATGTCCGCTCCTCCGTCCCCTGCGTTCCTTTTATCATGCCGCCAGGCGTTGAGCATCCCGAGCCCCAGAACATTGTGATCCTGGGATCGACCGGCTCGGTAGGTCAAAGCGCCTTGAGCGTCTTGGCCCACGACGGCGGTTCCCGGCTCCGCGCCCTGGGCCTCAGCGCCCATTCGTCCTGGGAACGCTTGATCGAACAGGCCAAGGCCGTCCGCCCCCGGTATGTCGTTTTGACCGACCCCGGGGCCGAAGCCCAGATCGACGGCCAGTTGCGCGGCCTGGGAACCGAATTACTCAGCGGCCTTGACGGCGTCGCCCGCATGGTCCAAGATCCGCAGACCGACCGGGTTGTGACCGCGATCGTCGGCGCGGCGGGCCTGGAAGGAACCTGGGCCGCCCTGGAAGCCGGCAAGACGGTCGCCTTGGCCAACAAAGAGACAATGGTCGTGGCCGGGCCGCTCGTGACCGACCTGGCCAGACGCCGAGGCGCCCTGATCCTGCCGGTCGACAGTGAGCATTCGGCCATCTTCCAGGCGATGCGCTCCGGCCAGCCGTCAGAGGTCCGCCGGGTGATCCTGACCTCCTCAGGCGGCCCGTTCCGGGGCAAGACCACCCGCCAACTGGCCTCCGTCACCCCCGAAGAGGCGCTCAGGCACCCGACCTGGACGATGGGGCCAAAGATCACGATTGACTCGGCCACCTTGATGAACAAGGCGCTTGAAGTCATCGAAGCCCGCTGGCTCTTTGACCTCAGGCCCGACCAGATCGAGGTCGTCGTTCATCCCGAAAGCATCATCCATTCCATGGTTGAGTTTGTGGACGGCAGCGTGATCGCCCAGTTGTCACCGCCCGATATGCGTCTGCCGATTCAGTATGCGTTGACCTATCCGGAACGAGTCGAAGGGCCGTGCCCAAGGCTCGACCTGACCAAGAGCAGCGCCTTGCACTTTGAACCGCCCGACCGCGAGACCTTCCCGGCCCTTGATCTCGGCTTTGAGGTCATGCGTCGAGGAGGGACGGCCGGCTCGGCCCTGAACGCCGCTAACGAAGCGGCCGTCGCTCGGTTCCTGGGCGGCGAGATCGGTTTCCTCGATATTCCACGCGCCTGCCGCGCGATCCTAGACCATCACCCGTTTGATCCCAGGCCCACCCTCGACGCCCTCTGGCGGGTCGATGCGTGGGCCCGGCAGGAGGTTGGACGTTGGAAACCTTGATCGAGATCAAGTACTGGCTGATGGTGGTCCTCGGCCTGGGCTTCGTCATCTTCATCCATGAACTCGGCCACTTCCTGGTGGCCAAGTGGAACGGCGTGAAGGTGCTCAAGTTCTCGCTCGGCTTCGGCCCGGCCCTCATTTCCTACCGCAAAGGAATGGGCGTCCGGTTCGGCTCCAGCGCCAAGGCCTATGCCGATTGGCTCCACGCTGAGCAAGAGAAAGGGGACGCGGGCGACGTCAACGCCCGTGGCGAGACCGAATACGCCATCCGCGCCCTCCCCCTGGGCGGCGCTGTGCATATGCTCGGCGAAGGTGAAGGGGAAAGCGTCAGTGAGTCAGCGGGAGAAGAAGGCTCCGGACATTCCAACGACCCAAGGGCCTATAACAATCGCCCGGTCGGAGCACGCATGGCCATCATCTCGGCCGGTGTGATCATGAACCTGCTCCTGGGCTGGGCGTGCTTCGCCACCGAGTTCCTTCGGCCTCGCAAGGAACTCTCGGCCAAGGTCGGCTATGTTGTTGCCGGCGCGCCGGCCTATGACGCCGGCATCCGCCCTGGCGATGAGATCGTCGCCGTCGACGGTCAAGCCAACCCGACCTTCAGCGACATCCTCCGCACGGTCGTCCTCAGCGCCTCGGGGCAAGTCGTCCGCCTTGACCTCAAGCGCGCCGGTCAAGGCGAGGTCGTCCACCTCCCCATCACCCCGAAACGGACAGCCACGGCCGACCACCCGACCATCGGCGTCGGACCAGCCGACAGCCTGATCCTCTACCCAGAGAAAGCGAAGCCGTTTCTCGCCCTGCCAGGCATGACCGACCAACCCACCGGCGCGATCCTCCGAGGGGACGACAAGGTCGTCGCCATCGGCCCTCACGGCGAGACCCCTGAGCCGGTCGCCGACATCGAGGCGGTCCACCGGCTCCTGGTCAAATACCGCAAAGTACCAGTCGATGTCGTCGTTGAGCGCACCCTGGCCGGCAAAAACGGTCAGTCCGCGATAATCGGACAGGCGGTCGCAACGATCCCGCCGAACCACTTCGTCGATTTCGGGTTCCAGCTCAAGATCGGCCCGGTTCAGGCCGTCCAGCCTGACTCGCCCGCGTCAAAAGCCGGGTTTGAGGTCGGCGACCTGATCGTCAAGGTCGATGGTCATGACTTTGACCCGCTTCGACTGCCGACCGACCTCTACGACCGCGCCGGCGAGCCGGTCAAGTTCGAGGTCTCCCGCCCCTCACCAGGGGGCGCAACCAGGACCTTGACCCTGACCGCCACCCCCAACGAGACCCCCCCTTGGGTCGATCCGATGCGCGAGGACGAACCCCTGGACGTCGCCGGGCTCGGCCTGGCCTACGCGGTTCGACCCATCATCCACACGGTCGCCGAAGGGTCGCCCGCTGCCAAAGCTGGCTTGCGTCCTGGCCAGACGATCCGCACCCTCACCTTGTCAGTTCCAGGCGATCAAGACAAAGGCAAAGACAAAGGTCAGGGGAAACGCGCGGAACCAACCACGGAGACCATTCCGCTCGACACGTCGGAGACCGCCTGGGTCGCCGCCTTCGCCGGCCTCCAGAAGACCCCCAAGGTCGAGGTCATGTTGACCATCGGCGATTCCGAGTCGCCGATCCGCCTCGATCCTCTGGTCGTCGCCGATTGGTATCACCCGGCCCGGGGCCTTCGGTTCCAACCCTTGATCACGACCTTGCCTCCGGAAGCGATGCTCAGCGCCATCGGTCGTGGCGGTAAGAAGACAATCGACACGGTCAAGATGGTCTACGCCACCATCCGGGGTCTGGTCCAGCAACGCCTGGGCCGCAAGGCCGTCGGCGGCCCGATCCGGATCTTCGCCGAGGCCCGCAAGTGGGCTGAGTCGGGCTGGGAGTTCATCTCGTTTCTGGGTCTCTTGAGCGTCAACCTGGCCGTGATCAACTTCCTGCCGATCTTTCCGCTCGACGGCGGCCAGATGCTCTTCCTGATCGCCGAGAAGGTGCGCGGCCGGGCCCTGCCCGATCGCATCCACTTCCCCTTGATGGTCGCCGGTCTTCTGTTCGTCGTCTTCCTGATGCTCTTCGCCTCAGTCAACGACATCCGTGGCCTGATCTGGCCGCCCTAGGCCAACACGCCAACGACTCTGAAGACGTCGCCGCGGCGACGTCTTCAGAGTCGTTGGCGTGTTGGCCTAGGGCGGCCAGATCAGGCC
>JBDTIR010000646.1:0-3354 GCA_039936275.1 Isosphaeraceae bacterium
TGACAATTCGGCAACGGCGACGCCCGGCATCCCTCAAATGGTGGGGAATCAGGCGCCAAGAGAACCCTTGGCACCCCACGCCCCGGGTGCGGCGGTCAGTCCTGGTCGCGGGCGAGAAAAATTAATACATATGTGTCTACGTATGACATCGTGTTGCTGCCCGCGAACGGGGTTTCACGGACCGGACGCCAACCCCTGGAGAGCAAGCCGGTGAGGCTGACCTTCTCGGTCCCCTGGTCGGTGACGATCCAACTCTTACCTTGCGGGTTCAGGATTACGTAAAGATGCGACTCCATAAACAGGATTCTCCTTTCTTTATCCCGGATTCCGAACTCGGGGCGCGCCGGCTGTTCCTTTGGTCAACGGCCCCGGTAGGCTTTGTCGAGCAGGTCGACAGGATGCACGACGGTCATCGGGCTGCCGCGTTCCTTGATCTTGCGGGCGATCTGGAGAATGCAGCCGATGTTGCCGGTGACGACCGTCTCGGCCCCGGTCGCCGCGAGGTTGTTCATCTTACGAAGGCCGAGCCGTTCGGACATCTCGGGCTGGGTGAGGTTGTACGTTCCCGCCGCGCCGCAGCAGAGTTCGGATTCTTCGAGGGGGACCAGAGTCAGGCCGGGAATCAAGCCAAGCAATTGCCTCGGCTGGCTGCGGATTTGCTGGGCGTGGCAGAGATGACAGGCGTCATGATATGTTACCGTAATCGGCAATGGATGTTCCGGGGCGATCGGGCCGAGGGCGATCAGGAATTCGGAAATATCGCGCACCTTGGCCACGAACCGGGCCGCGGCGTCGTGGTCGTCGGCCGGCAAGAGATGGGCATAGTCTTTGAGCATCGCGCCGCAGCCGGCGACGTTGACGATGATCGCGTCAAATTCATCAGGATCGAACGTCTTGATGTTCTGGCGCGCGAATGCGACGGCTGGTCCTTCGACGCCGGAATGGTAATGGATCGCGCCGCAGCAGGCTTGACCGCGAGGGACGACGACTTCGCAGCCGTTGTACTGGAGCACTCGGGCGGTCGCGGCGTTGGTCTCGGGATACATCGCGTCGGAGACGCAGCCCAGGAACAGGGCCACGCGGGCGCGCTTCGGGCCGATTGGCGGCAAGACGTCCGGCAACCTTGGGCCGGTTGGCTTGAGCGTGGGGAGCATCGCTTGCATGCGCCTGAGGGTCGTCGGCAAGAGCCTGGTCAGGCCGGCGCGATCGACAAGGTCGATCAGGCCCAGCCGCTGAAACAGGCGAGCCGGGGCCAGGGCGGCCCGAACTCGCCCGGGGTAAGGGAACAGGTGATGGAGGATCAAGCGCTGAAGCATCGGGGTCCGTTGCGCCGGGGTGGCCGACTGTTGCAGGGCGACCTTGAACGGCTCGATGATCGCGCCGTACTGGACCCCGGATGGGCAAGCGGTCTCGCAGGCCCGGCAATCGAGACAGAGCTCCAGGTGCCCGCGGACCTCGGGCGAGACGGCCAGGCGGCCGTCAGTTACCGCGCGCATCAGGTAGATCCGGCCGCGAGGGCTGTCGTTCTCGTCGCCGGTTTCGACGTAGGTCGGGCAGCTTGCCGTGCAGAGGCCGCAATGGACGCAGTCTTGATAACGCTGATAGTCGATCTTCCGCGCCAGCCAATCGAGATCGATCCCCGGTTCCGATACCTTAGACATCCCACCATATTCCTTGTCCGAACCCGACCTGCTGACCAAATTCGAGTGGCCGCCTTAGTCAATGATACCGAGAAACCGGCCCGGATTCATCAACCCGCCGGGGTCGAGGGCCTGCTTGAGCTGCCTGTTCAATGTCCAATCGCCTCGGGGCTCGCCCCAGACGTTCAAGTGTTCCTTCCAGGCGGTCGGACATCGGGTGAGAACGAGGTTGCCGCCAGTCTGGACGGCATCGGCGCGGAGACGACGAATCGCGTCGAAAAGGACATCGCGAGGAAAGTCGTCCGACGCATGTGCACGGACGATCCCGCTCCCGGCGTGGGCCTGAACCATCCAGTTTGATTCATCAAGCCCACGGATCAAGGGCACGACCTGTGATCCTCGAACATTCGCCACGAAGCTCAGCAGGCCCCTATCAAGCGCCTGGAACGCGGTCAGGTCGGACCAGTAGGGCTCCGAGTCCGTCCTGTGGACGATCGTCACGTCGCTCTCCGTGCGACTCAGTTCCTTCAAGAGCCGACCCACTTGCCAGGCGACGGCCGCAGCGTTGTCCTCGAAGCCGACGATCAGGGTCCAGGGGTGATTCCGGAACTCCGAACAGGTCTCTTCGGGGCCGATGTGGAGGGCTGCGGATTGGTTGACGACCTCAAGAGCGATCGGCCGGGTTCCGGAGGTGTTCAACCGGTGCAGGTCTGCGTCGAGTTGATCCGCGTTGTCGTAAACCACGAAGACTAGGGCCGACGCTTCCGGCTTCGGCCGCACTTTCAAGGTCATTTCAGAGATCACGCCGAGCGTTCCCAACGAGCCGGTCAAGAGTTTGGGCAGGTCATATCCGGCGACGTTCTTGACGACCCGGCCCCCTCCCTGGACCGGCGTTCCATCGGCCGTCACGAACCGAACGCCGAGAATCTGGTCTCTTGGTCGGCCCGCGCCAAAGCGTCGGGGGCCGCTGGTGTTGGTCGCGAAGATCCCGCCCAAGGTCGCCTGCTCGGGCCTCGGTGCGTCCAAAGGGAGCCGTTGCCCGGCCCGGGCCAGGGTCGCTTGCAACGACGCCAGAGTGACGCCGGCTTCGATGGTGATCGTCATGTCCGCGGCGGGGTAATCAATCACGCGATCAAGCGAGCGCAGGTCGATCAGGGCGCCGTCAAGGCGCGGCGGTCCACCGTAATCAAGAGTGGTCTTGCCCCCTTGGGGATAGACAGCCAGGCCTTCGCCGGTGCGTTGGGCCACGATCTGACAAAGCTCTTTTTGAGTCTCGGGTCGATCGACGACCTTGGCGAAACGGCCGTCGCCCAGTGGGCCGGCGGTCATGGATTCGGGCTGGTTCAACGCTGGATTCTCCCGCAAAGTTCGACCGCGAAGGCGCGGAACGGTCGATCATCCCCGTCGGTTCTCCTCTGTCAACTCTGGAGCGCGCGGGGTGTGGTCAGGACGTCGGGCCAGGCGGGTTGGCAAGTGGATGGTGAACCGGGTGTACTGGCCAGGGGTCGAATCAACCTCGATCTGGCCGCCGTGGTCCTGAATGATCCCGTAGCTGATCGACAGGCCCAGCCCTATGCCGATTCCCACCGGCTTGGTCGTGAAGAACGGGTCGAAGATCCGGTCGCGGAGTTCCGGGGCAATCCCGCAACCGTCGTCCTCGATCTCGATCCGTACTCTGTCGGGCCCTTCGGCGCGGGTGCGGACCACCACGCGG
>JBDTIR010000647.1:0-5685 GCA_039936275.1 Isosphaeraceae bacterium
AATTCGGGCGTCTGGTTCGCTTCCGTAAGCCTGTCCGTCCAGGACGATCAGCAGGCCGGACACGGCCTCCCGAGCCTGACCGCCGGGGGGAACGTAGACGGTGAGCTGTCGATCTTCGTTGAGGACCTCGCTGTGCATCTTGGGGAAATCGAGTGTTCCTCGGGGGCCGCCCGGCCGCCGATCAACCCAGCGCTGTTCGGAAGAAAAACCCGATGTCGGTTCTTGTTTTCGGATTTCGAAGTGCCAAAAACATGATCTGACACCGGGCCTTCTCCCCGACTCTATCGGGAAGTTGTGGCTGAGATTCCTACTGTGTAACAGAAATCGTGGCCATAACACCTTGCTGCATCAAGGCTTTTTTGCATGTCCCCTCAAAAGGGTTAACGGTGTAGCGTGGCACCCAAACCTCCTTGATGTTCCGGTTCGTTCAAACGAGGGGAGGACGCTCAGAGCAGGCTGATCGGGTCCACGTCCACGACAAGTTCCACGCCGTGCGGCGTGGTGATCGTGGGCATGACGGCGCGGAGCAGGGTTTGCAAGGGGCCGGCCGTGGCGGCGCGGAGGCGAAGATGATAGCGGTGCAGGTTGCGGATCTTGATCACAGGGGCAGGCGACGGACCAAGCAGGTCCACACCGGCGGCCGACGCGGGACTTCGGAGAGCCTCGGCCACCGCATCCAGGAACACACGAACCACCGACTCGTCGGGGCCTCGGGCGATCAGGCGAACCAGACGGCCGAACGGCGGCAAGCCGTACTCCTGACGTCTGGCCAGTTCATCGCCGACAAACCCGAGATAGTCATGGTGCGCCGCTCGGACGATCGCGGGATGATCCGGACAGAACGTCTGCACCAAAACCCGCCCGGGCCGATCGCCACGCCCGGTACGCCCGGCGACTTGCGCCACGAGCTGAAACGTCCGTTCGCTGGCCCGGAAGTCGGGCAGGTGCAACGACGTGTCGGCGTTGACCACGCCGACCAGGGTCACGTTGGGAAAATCAAGCCCCTTGGCGATCATTTGCGTTCCCAGGAGGATGTCCACCTGCCCGTCCTTGAAGGCCCGCAGAACTTGCTCGTGGCTGCCCGGCGAGCGCATCGTGTCAGAGTCCATCCGCCGCACGACCCGATCGGGAAAGGCCGCCTTGACCTCGCGCTCCAGCCGCTCAGTACCGATGCCGCCATAGTGCAGGCTCGGCGCCTGGCAGGCCGGGCAACAGGTCGGCGGGTCGCGCTCGGCGTCGCAGGCATGGCAGAGCGCCCGCCGCCGCCCCTTGTGATGGGTCAGGGCGACGTCGCACGCATCACACTTTACAACATGACCACACTTCGGACATAAGATAAACGTATGGAATCCGCGTCGGTTCAAGAACAGGATCACCTGACCACCGACGTCGAGCGCATCTTGCATCGCCTTGCGTAAGGGCTCGCTCAGGCCGCCGACCAGGGTTCCGGGCACGGGCTTCTCGTGGCGGAGGTCGAGCAGGGCCACCTCGGGCATGGGTCGAGACTCGACCCGCCTGGTCAGGTCCAGGCGGGTATAGCGGCCAAGCTCGGCGTTGCGCCAGGTTTCCAGGGCAGGCGTGGCCGAGCCGAGGATCACGGGCACGCCTTCCATTTGCGCCCGTTTCACCGCGACGTCTCGGGCGTGATATCGAGGGGCCGTTTCTTGTTTGAATGTGCTTTCGTGCTCTTCGTCGATCACGATCAGGCCGAGTTTGCGGGTCGGGGCGAAGACGGCCGAGCGGGCGCCGACGACGACCTGAATGTCGCCGGAGGCGATCGATCGCCAGTGGCGATGCCGCTCGGCGTCGGACAGGTGGCTGTGCAACACGGCGACCTTGGGGAACCTGCGGCGGAACCGTCGGATTGTCTGCGGGGTCAGGCTGATCTCAGGGACCAGGACGATCGCCTCGCGACCACGCGCCACCACCTGTTCAATGGCGCTGAGGTAAACCTCGGTCTTGCCGCTGCCGGTGACGCCGTGGAGCAGGAACGTGGCGAAGCCGCCTTCGGTGAGGCGAGGTTCCATCGTCTTGAGCACGACCCGTTGCTCGTCGGTCAAGATCAAAGGGGCTCTGGGCGGTTCGGCCTCGGGCTCGATCGCCTTGTCGGGCTTCGCCGCTCTACGACGGACGGTATGGACGTAGCCTTGCCGCCGCAAGGCCGCGATCGGCCCGGTGGCGCACCTGGCCAGCCGGCATGCGTCGTCGATCGTCAAGGGGACTTCCGAGCGGCAGAGGACGGCGAGAACTTCCGCCTGCTTGGGCGACAAGGTCAGCGTCTCACGCGCCAGACGCACCTCGTCGGGCACGGTTAAATAGACGCGGATCTGCGTGCCGGCCCCCTTCTTGACCCCGGCGGGGACCACCGCGTCGAGCGCCTGGCCCCAGGCGCAGGCGTAATAACCCGCCATCCATCGGGTCAGTTCCAGCATCGTCGGGTCGATCAACGGCGGGTCGTCAAGCACGTCGAGCACGTCCTTGACCCGCCCGGGATCGACCCCGGGGTCCAGCTCTTCATCGATCCACACACAGTAGGCGACCGCGGGCGTGTTCCCCTTGCCCAGGGGAACCGTGACCCGACCCCCTGGATGCAACCGCTCCACCAGCCGCGACGGAATCCGATACGTCCAGACCGCATCGACCGGCCGGTTGAGCACGACCCCCGCGAACGGGCCGTCGGGCTCGTCGGCGAATAGTCCGGCCTGCCGCGATCCTTTGCGATTGACAGCGCTCATCGGCGGGCCCTATCGTCGGGAGTCAGCGTGATAGCGACGACGCGATTCCCTTACTTCACCCGATTTCTGCACTTCTGTCCACGCAGACTCTGGAATTTCCAACGATCTAAACCGGCGAAGGCGGTGTCCGCAACATGCGACTGGGACTCTTTGGCGGTACGTTTGACCCGATCCACCTGGGACACTTGATTCTAGCCGAAGGCTGCCGAGAGGCGTGCGGCCTCGATCGGGTCTGGTTCGTGGTGGCCGGATCGCCCCCTCACAAGCCTGGAGAACGCACGCCGGTCGACGAGCGTTTGGAAATGGCCAGGATCGCCACGGCGGGCCACCCGGCGTTCGAGGTCTCGGACATCGAGGCCCAGGGGGTTGGACCACACTATTCGTACCAGACCCTGGAGGCCGTCCGCCGCGACCGCCCGGGCGACGAGCTCTTTTTCCTCATCGGCGCCGACAGCCTGGCCGACCTGCCCACCTGGCGGCACCCCGAGCGAATCGCCGAACTGGCGACGATCGTCGTCGTCAATCGGCCAGGGATCGATCCGGAAGGCTCGACCCCGCCCCTGGACTTCAGCCCCGACGCCTTGCCGATCGTCCATGTGACCGTACCGCCGATCGGCATCTCGTCCAAGGACTTGCGCCAACGCATCGCCGAACACCGAAGCGTCCGCTATCAGATCCCTCGCGGGATCGAAGCCTATATTGAGGCCCAGCGCCTTTACCAGGCTCGGCCGCATTGAAGCCAACGCGACCCCTCTTTCACCCGCCTGGTTCCGCCCTATAGAATAGTGACGGGCTGAATCCACCAATGTTACCCCGTTTGGGGGGCCGACACCCATGAGCCATTCGACCCAGACCCCTTCGCGGTCGGAAATGATCTACCCCGACAGCGACGGGCTGCCCATGGCCGAAAACACCTTGCAGTTTGAGTGGATCACCACCATCAAGGGCGGACTCGACGCCCTCTTTCGCGACCGGCCCGACGTCTTCGTCGCCGGGGACCTGCTCTGGTATCCCCTCGAAGGCGACAACACCACCCGCGTCGCTCCCGACGCCCTGGTCGCCTTCGGACGCCCCAAAGGCTATCGTGGCTCCTACATGCAGTGGGTCGAAAACGGGATCCCGCCCCAGGTCGTCTTCGAGGTCCTCTCTCCAGGCAACCGCGCCGGCGAGATGCGACGCAAACTCCTGTTTTATGAGCGTTTTGGCGTCGAGGAATACTACCTCTACGACCCCGACGCGATCACTTTGGCCGGCTGGCGACGCGCGGGAGACCGCCTGACGACGATTCCCGAGATGGACGGCTGGATCAGTCCCCGGTTGGGAGTGCGGTTCGAGCTGGCCGACGACGCCCTGCACCTTTTCGGTCCCGACGGCCGCCCGTTCCTCACCTACGTCGAACTCGCCCGGGAACGCGACGACCTCACCCGGGAACGCGACGACCTCACCCGGGAACGTGACGACCTCACCCGGGAACGTGACGAGGAACAGCTCCGGGCCGATCACATGGCCCAAGAACGCGATGAAGAGCGGCTTCGCGCAAATCACATGGCCCGGGAACGTGACGAGGAACGGCTCCGGACCGAACGGCTCGCCGAGCAACTGCGAAGCCTGGGCATCGAGCCCGCCACGTGAGCCGAGTTGCCACCTTTTGTCTCAATCGTCAAGACGCGCCACCGAATTCTCGATCAAGATCGCGTCGTTCCACGGGAACCGGGTAAAGGAGGGAACATCCATCCCGACGAGAGCCTCTTTGGAGGGACGAACAGTCCCCCTGTTTACTAGAATTACCATCTTGAAGCACGCACAGATTGCCTCCGCCTCCTCGTCCGGACAAGTCCGTCCCGATTCGTTTCGAGGGCTCAATCCGGCCCGCCGCGTCGGCCGATACGAGGGGTATCGATCATAACGGATTGCCGGGATGCTCCGGGCTCAAACGAGGATATGAAACGATGGCCTCAGCGCCGAAAGGGACGACGGCGTCGGATCGGGACGAGGTAGAGGCCCTCCGGCGCCAGGTCATGGAATTGCAGCGGGTCAGTAGCCTGGGCGTACTGGCCGGCTCGGTCTGCCACGAGCTAAACAACGCCCTGACCCCGATCTTGAACTATGCCAAACTCGGCCTGCGCAACCCCGATCCCGAGTTCCACCGCCGCGCTTTTGAAAAAATCCTCGAAGGCGCTCAGCGCGCCAACGCCATTGCCGGCGGCGTGCTCGGCCTGGCCAGGCCGCAGTTCGACCGCCGAGAGCCTGCCGACCTGGTTCGCCTGGTCGAAGAAGTTCTGATGCTCGCGGCCAAGGACCTGCAAAAACACCGGGTCCATGTCGAGTTCCAGGCGACCGGCCGCCCCTTCGCCCGGGTCAACCCGGCGCAGATTCAGCAAGTGCTCTTGAACCTGGTCATCAACGCCCGCCAGGCCATGCCCCAAGGGGGGACCCTCCGGCTCAAGGTCCATTGCGACGCCACCGGCCGCCTGGCCGAATTGAGCGTGGCCGACACCGGCGTGGGGATCACGTCGGCCGACCTCCGGCGGATCTTCGAACCCTTCTTCACCACCAAGACCAGCCCCGACGAATCAGGGCTCGGCGGCACCGGGCTCGGCCTGTCGGTCTGCCGAGACATCATTGAGGCCCACAAGGGCCGCCTCCGCGCCGAGAGCCGCCCCGGCCAGGGGACCACCTTCACCCTCCGCCTTCCCGCCTGCTCCACCCCGCTCCAGCAAGGGGCCGCCTGAAACGTCTCAGAGAGAATTCACCACGAAGGCACAAAGAACAGAGAGGAAGACGCGAAGGGGAGAGCACTTCTCCTTTGGTCTTCCTCTCTGTCCTTTGTGCGTTCGTAGGGTGATCCGGTTCATCACCGTACCGTTCGATCACGGGGTCTTGTCGGCGATCGGTCCTTCGGGCAAACGGTCCAGGTACGGGCCGACCAGATCGTCAGGCGACTCAAGGA
>JBDTIR010000648.1:0-3361 GCA_039936275.1 Isosphaeraceae bacterium
CCAGGGCGACTTTCGCCAGTGACGTCAATACCTTGGCATCTTTGGATTGACCCAGGCTGAGCGCGACCTGGAACCGGACCCGAGGGCCGGGATCGTCGGCCAGGGCAAGGACCTGGTCCTGGATCGCCCGGGAAGACGTCAAGCGGCTTTCAGCGATCCGGACGGCGTGCTCGCGGACGCCGGCCTCATCGTCCTTCAAAAGCCCGAGCAACAAATCATCATCCAGGGCCTTGGCTCCTTCGAGCAGCCAGGCGGCCTGGAGTCTGGCGAGGGGGCGGTCGGAGTTGCGGACGACCTCGCGCAAGGGCTCGTTCGCCTTCGGATCTTGTCGCTGGAGCAGGAGGCGCTGGGCGGTGGTTCGCTGCCAGGAGTTGGGATGGCCCAGAACCGCCACCAGATCGGGCGTGCTGACCTTGTTCAGATTGGGTCGACTCGCGCGCTCGGTTTTGCCGTCGGGGACGATTCGCCAGATCCGGCCACGGTCCTTGCCCAGGTTCAGATCGGGGCGGGTTTTCAACTCGGGCGGCATGAATTCGGGGTGTTCGATCACGGCCCGGTACATATCCACCACATATAAAGCCCCGTCGGGACCGACGGTCAGGTTGACCGGGCGGAACCAGGGGTCGGTCGTGGCCAGGAACTCGACACCATCACGCGCCGGGCGAGAGCGGAAGGTTGCGCCGTTGGGTTGAAGCACCTCTTGATGGACGAGGTTGCCGGTCGGCTCGCAGGTGAAGGCGGCCCCTCGGTACGCCTCGGGCAAGAGGTCCCCTTCGTAAATCGTGACGCTACAGGCTGCGGTGAAGTGGCCGGTATGTAGTGACGACGTGGTCCAGGTCTTGCTCAAGGGGTATACCTTCGCCCCGGCCCCCCCCTGACCGCGCTCGGCTTCGGGAACGTCCTGAATCACAGCAGGTACGGCGAGAAACGGGTTATTTTTGAGGTAGCGATTCGGCAAGACGATCTGCCGGAGGTGGTGCGAGTTGTCACACACGAACCGGCGGCCCCAGCGGTCAAACGTCAGACCGTACTGCCCCATGCCCGAGATCGCCTCGGCGCGGTCGTGGATCAGGTCGAACCGAAAATCCATCCCGCTGAGGTCAAACACCTCGGTCTCCGGGCGGCCGATGCGGTGGGCCTTGCCGCCGCGCAGGCCGTTGGAAACATAGATCCAGTTGTCGAAGCCGAGCGTCGGATGACTGACCCGCAACTGCGGATTACCGGCGGTGAACCCTTCATAAAGCGGGTCGCGTTCGTCGCTTTTGCCGTCGCCGTTGGTGTCGCGCAAGAGGGCGATCTCGGGCGCGGCGGTGACCAGGGCCCCATCCTTCCAGGGCAAGATACCGTTGGCGAACAGTAGCCCCTCGGCGAAGACGGTGACATGTTCATAACGCCCGTCGCCGTCGCGATCTTCGAGAATCTTGACCCGGCCGGCCGGTTTGGCCCCGGGCTCGGGTCCGTTGGGATAGTCGGGCATCTCGACCACCCAGAGCCGCCCTTGCTCGTCAAAGGCGATCTCGACCGGGCTTTGCACGTCGGGCTCGGCGGCCACCAGTTCCATGCGCAAGCCTGGGTCGATCTGAAATCCCGCCTGGGCCTTCTCGGGTGACAACGGCGCTGGCGGCGCCGGCAGAGTCGCGGGCGCGTCCGCTCCCAGGGCCAGGCTCGCGGCCAGCAGGATCACGGTCGTTGTGAGCGCATTCGAATTCAGGATCGGCATGGCGGTCTGGTTCTCCGGGCCTTTGGTCCGCCAAGTGTAGCGCAACGGCAACCGATCCGCCAGGGGATACTGGCCGATTCCGGAAAGAGGAGTTTAACCACAGCTCAACACGGATAAACTCGGATTAATCTAAAAATCCATCTAGGTTTATCTGTATTGATCGCTGGTTCATGAATTGGCCGTTTCCTTGCGAGATCAGGCCAAGGCCGCCAGGGGGCCGTTGCTGTCGGCGAACCGCTCGACCGGAGCGCCGACGCGCTCCAGCATCGAGACATACAGGTCGCACAACGGCGTGTCCTTGCTGAACGCCAGGTGCCGGCCGGGGGTCAAGGTGCCGCCGGCTCGGCCGCCAAGGACGATCGGCAAATTGTGTGGATCGTGGCGGTTGCCGTCGCGCAGGGCCGAACCGAACAGGACCATCGAGTTGTCGAGCAACGTCCTCTCACCTTCGCGGATCGATCGCATCCGGTCGAGCATATACGCATACTGGGCGACGTGCCAGGTGCTGATCCGTTGATACTGTTCCAGCTTCTCATCACGGTTCTCGTGGTGCGAGAGTTCGTGATGACCCAGGCAATATTGCTCAAGCACCGGCCGCACGTCGCGCCCGAAGTCGTCAAGCTCGCTCGCCGACCCGGTCGTCACGACTGCCAAGGCAAGGGCCAACCCAAGATGGGGAGTAGGAAATCGCATCATGCCGGAGGGTTTCGATTCATCAAACGTCACGCGGGCGGGCAATCCAAAAGCGTGCGAGGAACGGCAAAAGCCATCCATTCCCCCCTTTATCATAGAGCATCAAATCCCCGAGGTCGATCCCCCTCTTCACTCCCGGTAATTGGGATATCATGCGGCTGTCCGCGTGGATCGCGTCCGCGAACTCCCTCCCGGGCACGCCGAGTATCGGCAAGATGGGCATCTTTTCTGTTGATGGTGGGTGCTGGCGAGAGCGCCGGGGCTTCGTTCGCTTGGGACGGTCAGCCGGATCGGGACCTCCAGGGTCGCGAGCACGAACTCTCTTGGCTCGCAAGACTTGTGACTCACGCATGAGACACGCGAGACGCATGGGGCTCAGGTGAAATCCCCCTTCGCGGCGTTCGTCCTGATCGACATCATGAGCGAAAATCGCCCAAAATCGATCAACAAACCCAAGTACCCTCTTGCATTAGGATTTCCGCGCTCATAAGATGTTCCTTGACTGTGGAAATCTCGCCAGGTTCTGGCTCGTCTCTCCGTTCGATAATATGTGATTGTAAACCGCCTTGGAACCGACAGCCCTGGTTAACAGGACAGTCAGGGTTCCGGTATCGAAAACCACAGACTGGGCGAGCTCGGACTTCATCCTCCAAGGAGATTGACTGAGATGAGGATCACGATGACGGCCTTCCCGCGCTACGCGTCCTGGATCATTCCGACCGTGTTGGGCCTTGGACTCCTCTCGGGGTGCAGTCAGGAGTCGAGCAAGACCGCGCCAATGCCGGAAGGATCGGTCCCGCTTCCCGTCCCGGCCAGCACATCGGCGCCTGCCGCGAGCGCAACCAATCCGGGTTCGGGCTCGATGCCGGATTCGACCCTCACCTCGCAGCCGCAATAAAGGACGCGCTAGCCCATCTTCTCGAATCGCTAGCGATTCACCTTCGTCCA
>JBDTIR010000649.1:0-2013 GCA_039936275.1 Isosphaeraceae bacterium
GCAAGACTGGACGATCTCGGCCGACCTGCCTCAAGGGGGGGCGGGGCTCTGGCGGCTCGACGCGGCGGCGGCCGGTTCCGGCGTTACCGGCGACCTGCTCGCCCACTGCATCGACACCGCCTTATGGCTCAACGGCCCCATTTCCAACGTCAACGCCATGACCGAGACGTTCGTGAAAGAGCGCAAGCATAATCTCCCCGGCCAGGTCGAGCCGGTCAAGATCGACGACGCCTGCGCCTTCTTCTGTCGGTTCGACAACGGCTCGCTCGGCCTCTTCGAATCCACCCGATACGCCCGAGGTCACAAGGCCCTCTACACCTTTGAGATCAACGGCGAGCACGCCTCGATCAAGTGGGACCTGCACGACCTGCACCGCCTGGACTACTTCGACCACCGCGACGACTCGATCGTTCGAGGCTGGCGGTCGATCCACGTCACCGACCCCGACCAACCCTACATGAAGAACTGGTGGGTTCCTGGCCTACAAATTGGTTACGAACACACATTTGTTCATCAAGTCGCCGACTTCCTGACAAACCTCGCCACCGGCACGCCCACCAGCCCCACCTTCCGCGAGGCCCTGGCGACCCAGGCCGTCTGCGACGCCGTGCTTGACTCGGCCGAAGTAGGCAAGTGGCAAGACGTGGTGCCGGTCTAATCCAACGGAGGTAGACTCTCTGGAACAGGCGGCGAATCGAGTGAACCCATTGGAGAGTATTCTCATGCCTGAATTAACCTTCTATCGTCAGGCCCGACACGACGGCGGCATCCGCACCGGCATTGAGGGTGATGGTGAGAACACGCTCCTTATTGAGTTCCTGGAAGGCTCGCCTGAACATCAAGACGACCCTCTTGGCGCCGCCTTGCTCTGGTACGTGGACCTCCGTTGTCGTGGAGAAAACCTGCCGATCGAGCCCGACGACGTCAAGGGTTGGTTTCTGCGACAGCGAAACGTGTTCCAGGAAGGACTCCAGAGGTTCGCGGACCTGATTTCCGCCGGCAAGGACGATTCCTTTCCGCTCCGATGGAGTGAGTTTCACGGGGTGCCGGACGGGGTCCAGATCGAGCTTGTCTGTTCCGCGATCCGTCGGATCACCGGCCATGAGCTCGCTAACATCTTGCGCGAGATCGGCCTGAACTTCGAGGATTACCTGTTACGATTGGCTCCGCCGGAACCCGCGCTACGATGAGGTGAGGGCATGAGCCGACGTCGAGTACTAGACACAAATCGACTCATCGCCCACTGGCGACGCTCCAAAAAGCGACCACTGGCCGAGTATTCCCGAGCCGACGTCGCGGCATGGGCGAGACAACTGATCGAGATGGATGGCACGTCGGCGACCCTGACACCCGTGGTGATCGAGTTCCTTTGCAGAGTTATGAGCCCGCATGAATTGGAATTGAGCCGGGCCTTCCTTGATGTGTTCGACGTCATCGATCAAGGTGAAATTCGAGCTGAGGACTGGGCCTTGGCCCGTCGTTACGCAGCCTGGATTCCACGCGACTGTAAATCTCGCGATTTCGCCGACTGCCTTATCGCCGCGATCGCCAAGCGGCTTGATTATTCTCTCCTGTCGAGTGACCGTGATCTGCAACGCCGCTCGGGTAAGACCCCTTAAGGATGATCACATGAAAACCGGCATGAACCTGCTGCTCTGGACCGACCTCGTCACCGAGGCGCACGACGGCTTGCTCGACCAGATCAAGGGCATGGGCTTCGACGCCGTCGAGATACCCGTCTTCAACACGACCGATCTGGCCCCTTATGAACGCCTGGGCCAGCGGCTCAGGGGGCTCGGACTCTCGGCAACGGCCGTGACCGTGATGACGCCCGAAGCCAACCCGATCTCGCCAGACCCGGCCATTCGCAAGGCGGCCGTCGCCCACATCGACCGGGTGATGGAGTGCGGCCAGGCCTTCGGGTGCGAGATCCTCTGCGGACCGCTCCACTCAGCCATCGGCGTCTTCTCAGGCCAGGGGCCGACCGACGAGGAATTTCAACGCGGGGTCGAG
>JBDTIR010000650.1:0-2439 GCA_039936275.1 Isosphaeraceae bacterium
GGCATGATGTCGATGCCCCCAACCGACCCTCAGATTGGCGCCGATCCGGCCGACGCCTTCTCGCAAAAAAAAAGCAGCTTGATGCAATAAACCGGGGCTTGACCTCCCCCCGACCCAATCTCAACCCCAATCTGAGGGGCCGCGGCGCCGTGCCAGGCGCCGCCGGTCCCTCGGGCATTTCCGCTCCTGCCCCCAAGGTCCAGGTCCGACCCGCATCCCCACCTTCAGGCCGCCCGGCAACCCCCCAAACGCCTCGCTCCAACCAAGGCAGACCCCCTATCGTGCCCGCCGAAGGCTGGGACGCCTTTTACAAGGCGAACGCCGAGCCTCCGATTGACTTCATGGTCCGCATCACCAGGCTCTGGGAGCTGAAACGCCCCAAAGACATCGAAGCAGCCATCAAGAGCTTCTTGCGTTATCACGGCAAAAATGCTAATGCGAATATGTATCAACTTCTTGCCGTCGCCATGGAACTCAACGGCCAGCCCAAGGACGAGGTCAAAACGGCCCTGGCCTGGGCCGGCTTTCTGGCCAGGCGAGGCACCGAGCCGGTCATCATGACCAGCGTCGCCGACCTGATGATCGTCCACGGCTTCACTGACTTGACCGTCAATCACCAGGGGAAGCCGTATCGGAGCAGCGTCGGGGATTTGCTCGACCGAGCCGCTGAGATCGCGCCACATTGGGATGAACCATTGCTGATGTCGATCAACCTGGCCGAGCGATCCAATGATCCCGATCGCATGATCGCCTCGGTCGAAAAACTCCTCGCCCTGGGCTGGCCTGGCCGCGACGAAGTCTATCGCGCCAACGCCCGCAAGCTCGTCGAGGTCCAGGCCAAACGACTCCAAAGTGACGACAAATCCGACTCAGCTCGGGTCTTGCTTGACCGCCTTGCGGGTGCCGAGCAGCGCGATCTGGTCGTGCGCCTGACCTGGACCGGCAACGCCGCCCTGGACCTCGCTGTCAACGAACCCCTGGGCGCTCGGGCCGATCACTTCACCCCCCGCACCGTCTTCGGCGGCGCGCTGGTCAAGGAAGGTCGGGGCAGCCATCCCGGATCTACCTACACCTGCCCCCTCGGATTCGATGGCGATTACGTCGTCAAGGTCAAGCCCTTGTACAACGACCCGGATGACCCTGCCCGTCAGGCCACTTTGGAAATCGTCACCCACGAAGGTACACCCGAAGAACGGATCGAAACCCGCACCATCCTGATCGACAAACCCGAACCAACAACCGTCCGCCTCGAACACGGCCGCCGCAAAGTCGTCCTTCCGTTCAAAGCTCCGCCGGTATTGCGGATCGTGCGCGACAAGAAGAGCTCGAAAACAACAAATAGTGAACAAAATAGAACAAAACATGAGCACCCTAAACAGAATATCAAATAATCAATAATCCAGCGCAACCCATTCTTGACTATGTCGAGTGCTCAATCAGGAACGGGCGTCGCCGGTTCTCAAGGATCGATGCGCCCGCGGCCATCTCGGCGGTTTTGGGTTCCGGCGCGACAAGCCGGGACGGCCGATCATGATCCAGACATGTAAACTCCGCACCTTTTGGAATTGGGCCCTGGCGATTTTTGACAGACTCTTGGAAACGCGACACGATCGCGTTAGAGTGGAGGGTGAAGGCAAGCCCGTGGTTCGACCGGCTTTGACGGCTGAAGGCGACCGAATGCGCCTCCTTTGGATCGTCCAAACGCCCACGGCAAGCCGGAAAGGAGTCCCGACTGATGCGCTCCACCCCAGCCCGGCTCCTCGCTCTGATGGGGATCGCTTTTGCGTTGATCGTCCCCGGTTCGTGGACCGAGGCGCAAGACACCGAAGGGCTCTCGGCCAGCTTCCGCACCGCCGCCCGTCGCGTCTTGCCAGCCGTCGTCACCGTCCAGCCGGTGGACCTCGGGTTCCCTGTTCCAACGATGCCCCGCCCCCTCGGGTTGGACGAAAACATCATCCCTCGCCACCCGGGCGGGTCCGGCGTCGTGATCGACGCGGCGCGCGGCCTGGTCTTGACCAATGATCATGTTGTCCAAGGAAGGCCAGTCGTCGTCACCCTGCCCGACGGTCGCGAACGCGCGGTGACGCGGGTCGTGCGCGATCCGAGGAGCGATCTGGCCCTCCTGGTCATCAACCCGGAAGGCCTGACCGCCGCCGATTGGGGCGACTCTGAGACCCTCGACATCGGCGATTGGGTCCTGGCCGTCGGCCAGCCCTTTGGCCTCTCGGGGACCGTCACCGCCGGAATCGTCAGCGGCAAAGGGCGAGGGATCGGGGCGGCCGTCTACGAAGACCTGATCCAGACCGACGCCGCAATCAACCCCGGCAATTCGGGCGGTCCCCTGGTCAACCTTAAGGGACAGATCATTGGGATCAATACGGCAATCAAATCGATTAATGGGAGTTATGAAGGGGTCGGGTTCGCGGTTCCCGCCAGCCG
>JBDTIR010000651.1:0-1946 GCA_039936275.1 Isosphaeraceae bacterium
GGCCGAGACGCTCTTGGTGCTCCAGATCGCCACGCGCACCCGTTCGAGCCGCTCGGCCTCGCCGATCGGGGCATAGGCATACGAGGCCCCCGTGAGCCCGAGCCGGCTGCCACCGCCCATCACCGGGTCGGGGCCTGCGAACCAGGAGATCAAGGGCTCGGAACCAGGACTCGGACGCTGCTTCGACACGGTCGAGCCGGTCGAGGCGTCATTGGGGTCGTGGTCCAGGGCGACGGGCTCGACCGAGATGTCGTAGTCGCGGTTGCGGGGGCTGAACAGGGTCAGCCAGGTCCGGCCTCGCAGGGTAGCTGATGGCCCGGTCTGGTCGATGTCCAGGGCGTCCACCTTGTTGATCCGCAGCTCGGTCCCCTTGACCGCGTAGGCGGCGGCGTAGGCCAGCAGACTGACCCCAATCACGATCGCCGGGAAGGTGATCCAGGTCAGTTCCATCCGCTTGAGCACCCGCTTGAGAAACAGGTAATCGCCAGGCCCGATCAGGAGGATATAGAGGAAGACGAAGAAGGCCACCCAGCCGAACGGCACCAAGCGGACCCCCGGGAAGCGTTCGAGGGCCAGGTGGAGCATGCTCGACGGGTCGCCCGAATGGGCCTGGTAGAACGAGCCCCCGGCCCCTGGCATCGTGACGATGTTGGCGGCACTCTCTCCACGACCGCGCAGGTCGAGCGCCTTGAGCCAGAACTCCTTCTTTCCTGTCCAGTCTGAGAACGGCTTTTGATCGACGTCCAGGCCGACGACGGTCACGCGGCCGAACCCAAGGGCCCCTCGCACGACCAGTAAGGTCGGCGGTACGGCGGCCGTCTGGGCCAGGACCCGAGTGCTCCGCCCTTCGACCAGCCGCAACGAGGCCACTGAGATCGTACCGACCAGCCGGCCGGCGCCTGCGAACGACTCCAGGGACGCGGGGTCGTTCAAGGGGATCAGGCCGGCGGGCAGGGCAGGCAACATCGGCTTGAGCACGCTGTCGTTGACCGCTTGCCAGTTCGAGCCGACGGCGACGACCAGGTGCCCCCCTCGGCGGACCCACTGGTCAAGGGCCTGCCCCTTACCGGCGTTCAGAGCGTCCATCACCTTCGCGTCGTTGGTGTCGAGCACCACGGCCTGCGCGGCGTCGTAGCCGTACCAGCGGCCTGGCAAGCCGTCGGGACTGAAGGCCGAGCCCGGGCGGACCTTGACGACGCGGACTTGCGAAGACTGGGTGCCTGAGGAGGAGAACCCCGGCAAGGTCGGCAATTCATCCACCCCTTGGGGGTTGCCCAGGGTGGCGATCAGGACTTGCCCGGGCTCGACCGCCTCGGGGTCGGTCAGCTCGACACCCTTGCCCCGAGGGCGGCCGTCGCGGTCCAGGGCGTGGACGCGGAAGGTGGGCATGCGGGTCCCGGGACGGACGTAGACGGTCAACGTGCCCAGTTGACCGGCCCCAAGGTCGAGCACCTGGCGGGTCTTGGTTTCGGTGCCGTCGTCGTCGGGGACGATCACCTCCAAGGCCCCTTGAAACCGCTCAGGCCCTGCCTTCAAATCGACCCAGACGGGGGTCCAGGCGCCGATCTTGAACAGGCCGGCGGCCGGCTGCTCGGCGAACCCGACCCGGACGTTCTCAATGGTAATCGGCGGCTCGGCAGCCCGCGCCGGCGCGTGGAAGAGGCACACGATCACCGCGAGACCGGCGGAGAGGAAACATCGGGATACATAATGATGAATCATGATTCTCTCGACGATCTCCGCGATAAACAGGTTTGCGTTACGGCTTTTCCGAAGGATCGCAGACACAAGGAACGGCTCCGCAGCCTGGACAGGCCCGACCATATTTTTGCCAGACGGCCGCTTCCAGGTCGACCCCTCGGATGTTGGCCAGAGTGACCAACCAGGCCAGGACGTCGGCCATCTCCAGGGCGAGTTCCTCGGGGGTGCCCGAGCGCAAGGCGGTC
>JBDTIR010000652.1:0-5018 GCA_039936275.1 Isosphaeraceae bacterium
AATTAACCGGCGCGTGCTCCAGATGATCGCCGGCGGCCTGGTTGAGGAGGTCCGCTCCTTGCAAAGCGGGCCAAAGCCATTGGGGTCTGTGCCGGCGCAAGGAGTGGGCTACCGAGAAGTGATCGCCTTGCTGGAAGGTCAGGCGACGTTATCCGAGACGATCGAACGGATTCAAGCACGAACCCGGCAGTTCGCCAAGCGGCAGATGACCTGGTTTCGCGGCCTGGCCGAGGTGGAGCTTTGGCCCGTCTCGACGGACGAGCCGGCCGCTGTCACCGCCGATCGGTTATTGGATCGGATCAAAGGGGCAAACTGACCTTCCTGAATCCAGGTTGATCGGGTATCAAACCTCAACCGCCCCGATCAACGACCCCGAAACGCGCCGATTGCTCGCTGCGCCGAGGGGTCATGTGGCTCGTTCGGGTGTCAATTGCGGGAGAAGAGTCCGAAGCCGTTCCCAAGGAGGGGAGCGTCCTATGGTCCGGCGTCTGATCGCCATCTTGGGAATCGCCCTGGCCGTCGCGACCAGCGTCCCGCTTGTGTGGGGACAGCAGGTGGATGGACCGTCGTACCCTGGCGAGATCGCGACGGCGCCTGACGTCGAGACGCCTGGCATGCCGCTCTTGCCGGGCAATGCCGACGCCGGCGTCAATGCCGCGCTTCCAGGCGCCAACGCCGTTGAAGGCGTGGTGCCTTTGCCGCCGGACGCCCGCGACCCGGGACCGATCGCCACGCCTGTCGACGATCGCCCGGCGATGAATCCCAATGGGGCCGACACGCCCGTTCCGGATGGAGCGGCCCCCGATCTCCCGCCAGCGATGGCCCAGCCTCCGCCACAAGAGCCCGACCCGATCTCGACGCGGTCTCAACCGTTGCGAGTCAAGGCCGATGGGCCCCCAAATGACGGCGACGTTCAGCAGACGCAGGCGGCCTCGGACGCCCCTTCGACGCCGCCTTCGGATCGGTTCCCGATGGGGTCGCACGCCGTTGGCCTGACCATCGAGATGCAGGCCCCGACAACGGCGAATCTGAATAAAGAATATAAGTACCGGATCTCGGTGCGTAACACCGGCACCGGTGATGCGTATGGGGTCGTCGCGTCCGACGCCTTACCGCAGGGCTTGACGTTCGTCTCCAGTAAGCCCGAGCCTTCGAGTCCACCGCCGGGCTTGTCCTGGAAAAAAGACCTGCTGTCGTCCGGTGAGACCTGGCAGATCGATGTGACGGTCAAGCCCGAGCAAGTCGAGTTGTTCGAGCACGCCGCGACCGTGATCGTGACCGGCGGCAGCCGGACGCGGACGCAGGTCAAGCAGCCCAGGCTCAAGGTTGAGCAGCGGCTCGCCACGTCTCGCGAGCTAAAAGGGCATCAAGTCGAATTCAAGATCAACGTCACCAACACCGGCGACGGGCCGGCCCGATCGGTGATGGTCCAGGTCAGGTTGAGCAAAGGGTTGCGACACGAGAAAGGGCAGGTGCTTGAGCTTCCATTCAAGGACGTGCTCGGCAAGGCGTCGCTCAACCCCGGTGAGACCGTGCCGCTGGATTTGATCGTTGACACGGTTGAAGGCGGCAAGCAAGAGTGCGTGATCGAGGCGACCAGCCCCGACGTGGTCGAACCGGCCGTCAGCACCCAATCCATTGAGGTGATCGAGCCGCAATTGAGTCTGGCATTCTCAAAAGCCTCGACCCGGCGCGTGCCAGACACGATCGCCTCGTACACGCTCACGATCGAGAACCCCGGCTCCGCCCCGACCCGCGATGTGAAACTGGCCGCGTTCCTCCCCCTGGGCGTCCGGCTTGAGGAGACCGACGGCGGTCGTTATAATGCCGAGAAACGTACGATCCTCTGGACCTTCTCCCAGCTCGAACCCGGTGAAAAGAAAGACGTCACTTTCCTACTCCGCATGGGCGGCCCAAACATCTATCCGATCAACGCCGCGGCCATCGCCAAGGACTGCACGCGCCTGGACAAGGGCACACAGACCGAGGTCGTCGGCACGGCGGACGTGGACTTCACCATCACCGAGCGCCGACGCAGTCTGGACGTCAACGACGAGACCGTCTTCGAGGTCCGCATCACCAACCGGGGCACGAAAGAGGCGACGAACCTTCTCATCTCGGCGATCCTGTCCGACGACATGAAGTGGGTCAATACCTCCGGCACTGAAACCAGCGCCACCGACCCGAAAGACAGCGGTCACAACCTCCTCTTCCCCAAGATTCCCACCCTGGCCGCTGGCGGAAAACTGGAACTGACCATCAAGGTCCAGGCCCTGAAGCCAGGGTTCGCGACCTGTCAGGTCTTGCTCATGCATGACGAACTTGGTGAATTTAAGATCGACCACAAGCAACATATCCGGATCGTCGATCCGGCCGAGACGAGAAACTAAGACCAAGCCGCGCGATCGGTTTGTCCCAAGCTAGGCACATTGATCGCAGAGTGTTGCCCAAAGACAGTGCATGAACGAACGTTGAACGCGCAACGGTTTGAAGGTGAATGGATGGCGACTCTCGATCCCTGTCCGGTTCAAGGCATCCTGAACCTGAACAAACCGACCGGACGGACCTCGCGAGACGTGGTGAACCTGATCTCCAGGCCGTTGCGGCGGATCAAGGTTGGCCACGCCGGCACGCTCGATCCCCTGGCCTCGGGCGTCCTGGTCGTCTGCGTGGGCGCGGCGACCCGCCTGATCGAGTACGTCCAGCGCATGCCCAAAACGTACCGCGCCTTGGTCCGCCTCGGCGCTCGCAGCAACACACTCGACGCCGACGGCCAGATCGTCGAAACCGCCAATCCCAACGTGTCCACCGAGCAAGAGGTCCGCGACGCCTTGGCGACCCAGATTGGCACGATCAATCAGGTTCCGCCCCAGTTCTCGGCCTTGAAGGTCGCCGGCCGGCGTGCCTACGACCTGGCCCGCGCCGGCAAGGAGGTGGACCTCGCCGCTCGACCGGTGACGGTCTACCACATCGAGTTGCTCGAGTTTTCCTGGCCTCGGCTCACCTTGGAAATTGATTGCGGATCGGGAACGTACATCCGGTCGATCGCTCGCGACCTGGGCGAACAACTCGGCTGCGGCGGCTTGATCGAAGTCCTGGAACGAACCCGGATCGGGCCGTTCACCCTGGCCGACGCAGTCGACCCAACAACCCTGACATCTGATTCGATCCCCGGCCTCTTGCGACCGATGTCTGAGGCGGTCGCCAACTTGCCTGCGGTTCCTTTGACAGACGAACAGGTCGCCCTGGTCGCTCGTGGTCAGGCCCTTGACGTCGGCCGCGTCGCTCTTGGTGAGCCGATCCCGCCTGGCGAGCTGGCCTTGTTCGGGCCCGACGGCGCGTTGGTGGCCGTGGCCGAGTCCGACCCTGAGACCGGCAAGCTCTTGCCCCGTCGCGTCCTGATCTCGTGATCGTCTGTCACGCGGGAAAAACATGTATAATTTTTATTATTTATAAAAATACATAAAAATATTCTAAATTATCTTGATCCATCAACGAGGCGATTCTTGTGTCTGAGCACCTGATTCACCTGCGGCGGGCCTGGGAGGGGACGTTCGTCGAGGGCGGAGCCAAGGTTGTTCGCCGGGTCGATCTCCCGGCGTCCTGGCCGGCGGACCTGAGTACGCCGTTCCTCTTGAGCCGGGCCTTCCAGAGGCCGCCGATCGAGCCGGATCGCGAGCGGTTGTTGCTCCGCTTCGCGTCGGTCTCCGGCTTGATCTCGGTCCATTGGAACGGCCAGGAACTGGCTCGGCCGATGATCGGGACGGCCGACCTGGAACTCGCGCTTGAACGTCCGATCCCGGCCCGGAACCTGCTGGCCTTGGAAGTCGATCCCGCCGGGTTCAACGGGCTTGGAATTCCTTGGGGGACGATCGCCCTGGTGATCCGATCCAACTAAGGCCCTTTGATCAAAGGCGATTGGCGGAAGAGCGTCCAAGGGCTTATAATGGAGCAAGATTACTCCATTGATCCGTGCCATCAAGACCTCCCAAACGAACGGGCCCCCTGCTGATGGACTGGGACATTGTTGACGAACGTCCGAAATACCGGGTCTGCCAGACAGGTTTTACCCTGATCGCCCTGGCCCTGGGCTTGCTTTGCATCGACTCGGTGCTTGACTTGACAACCTGGTTCACAGGCAACCAGGCGATCCGAACGATTCTCCGTGACCCTCTCTGGACCTGGCTGGTTGGTGCGCCGATCACTTGGGGAAGTCTGCTGGGATCGTACCTGCTTTTGGGCCGGTGGAACGAACCGGATTGGCGGCGTCGGGCTGGCCTGCTTGTGCTGATGAACACCGCCGACGCGGGCTTCTGGATCCTCAACCACGGTGACGCCTTGGGCTTGCGCCTGGGGCCCGCGCCCCACCCCTGGGTGCGAATGCATGTAGGCATGGCAATGGGTTGGGCGGAACTCGCCTTGATCGCGGGCTTGGCGGCCGACGTCTCGGTTCGGCTTGGGAGAGCTCAGGCGATCGAGGCCGGTCGCGCGGCGCGGTCGTGCGCCTTATTCGGGGTGATGCTCTGGGCGATCTGGTTCCTGACCCAGACTCGTTGGAACCACTGGCCCTTGAACGCTCAGAAGCTGAACCTGGAGGGCCTTCTACTCATGCTCGCCTCCACTCTCTGGGTAGTCCT
This sequence comes from Isosphaeraceae bacterium, assembly GCA_039936275.1. Lineage (GTDB taxonomy): Bacteria > Planctomycetota > Planctomycetia > Isosphaerales > Isosphaeraceae > JBDTIR01. The sequence continues at coordinate 4,638 of JBDTIR010000652.1, forward strand.
GACCTCGTTTCAGGTCACGATTCTGTGCATTTTGGCCTCTCGCCAGTGCGGTCGGGTGATCCGTGACCTGAACCGGGACGACCAGGACCACGACCTACTGCGGTCGCGATCCGAGATCGCCTGGCAAGACCCCTCCTATGACGACCCCTGGACCGCCCCTCAATCCGACCCCTGGGCTTAATCCACGAACCAAGAACCTCGGACAATTCCAACCGTGAACAGGTCCTTCACTTGGTCTCCGGTTCCGGACAAGGCGGCTCATGACAGAAAGTCCAGGCAGGGGCGTCGCTCGCCGGGAATGACTCCTGAGACGCCTGGTCGATGAGGTCCAGAGAATCGGTGATTTCGATTCGTCCTCCGCGCTGGTTCGGAGTCTTGGGC
>JBDTIR010000653.1:0-7828 GCA_039936275.1 Isosphaeraceae bacterium
AGGTGATCGCCGCGGTTGTGATTGGCGGCGGCAGTCTTTCGGGTGGCGAAGGGACCGTCCCGGGGACCTTGATCGGTTGCCTCATCATGTCGGTCCTGGCGAATGGGTGTACTCATGTCGGCATCCCAGATGCCACCCGCGACGTCATCATCGGCACGATCATCGTCACGGCGGTCGCGCTTGACCGGTTCCGGAGTCGAGACCTCTCTTGAAGGGCCGCGCAGGCGGCTTGATTTCGACTGGATTGGGACACAAGCCGCCGCGAATCTTCCTGGAAGTCTAATATGGTGGTCGGCCCTTTTGCTTCTCAAACTGGAGTCCCCCCAATGATCCGATCGCGCCTCGTTCGGTTTGCCTGTGCTCCGCTGCTGGTTTCGGTTGCGACCGCGGCGGCAGCACCGGCGAATAATGCCCGTTTCTTTGGACTGGTTGGAGGACGTACCGTGAGCGTCGAAATGAGTTTGCCGAACCAGTCGGAAGATTGCACGATCTCGGTGGTCGGGCACGGCAAGCTTTCGGCCGCGCCCGACGTGGCGGAGATCAGCGTGGGGGTGGTCACCCAGGGGGAAACCGCTGGCGAGGCCCTTGCGGCTAACAATGAGGCGATGGGGGCGCTCCAGGCAGTCGTCAAGGAGCGTGGGGTTGCCGCCAAGGACGTTCAGACGACCAACCTCAACGTCTCGCCCCAGTATTCCCAGCCGCCGCAGCCGCTCCCCGGTCAACCGCAGCGCAACCACGTGCCGACGATCGTCGGCTATCAGGTCTCGAACACCGTTCAGATCACTGCGCGGAACCTTGGTAAACTGGGCGCTTTGCTTGACGCTGTCGTGAAGGCGGGGGCCAACCAGATGCACGGCATCTCGTTCCGGATTGACGAGACCGAGAAGCTGCTCGATCAGGCCCGCGTCAAGGCGATGGCCGACGCCAAGCGCAAGGCGGAACTGCTGGCCGGCGAGGCGGGCGTGGTGGTCGGCAAGCCGCTTAGCATCCAGGAAGGCGGGGCCTCGCCTCCGCCTCGTCCCGTTCGTCCGATGATGATGATGCGGGCGATGGCGGCCGACTCCGCAGTCCCCGTCGCCGCTGGTGAACAAGAGTTGAGCGTGACGGTTCAGGTGGTCTACGAACTGAAATCGGCCAAGTAACGCCCGAAGGGACCGCGTCGCCCTATTTTGAAGGTCGACGTGGTCTCTTTGGCTTTCCCAAACTCTCTGGAACACCTGATCTTCTTCAAGTACGGGCCTCGTCTGAGCCGAACCTTCAGATTGACATGAGCCGACCCCGGGACTAGGATGCGGCCGCGCTGATGCGAGGGGTGCCCCCTGTTCGCTTTTGCGTTGTCGCGAATGGTCTTGCGTGGAGGAAGGATCGACCCGGCTCAGACCAACAGCCGCCGTCGCGGAGAGAGAGCAATGACTCGCCCAAAAAGGTGGCGGGCATTTGCCCGCCTGTTCGCGTCCGGAGGATGAACTTGATCGGGTCGCGCGGGACGACCGCCTCCGGTCTCAAAGGGAAATGCGCCCCCGCATGACCATCACGCCGCTCGCGACCAAACCGGTGCGTCGCTCGCCAACGACACGGATCGTCCCTCATTCCCCTTCGCGTCGGGCCGCGCCGTCGCCCAGGCGGATCGCCTCGAACTTCGCCTGGTTGAGCATCGCCGAAGTGGCCTGCCGGGGAACCTCGGTGGCCGTGACCCTCTACCTGACCCGCTGTCTGGGTCCGTCGGGGTTCGGTCGGATCGAGTTCGCCTTCAATGTGGTCTTCTGGCTGGTGCTCCTGGTTCGCGAAGGGTTCGACGTGATCGCTTCGCGCGAGATCGCTCGGCATCCTCGACTGGTTCGCCCTTTGGTCAATCACGTCCTGGCGGTGCGCGGGATCTTGGCGGTGTCGTTGTTCGCCATCCTGATGACGCTGGGCGGCCTGACACTCTCCAGGGCGACCGACCGCACGATCCTCAGCCTCTATGGCGTGATGCTGATGACGACGGCGATGGGTCTCGATTTCGTCTTCAGAGGCCTGGAACGCATGGGCCTGGTGGCGTTATCGCTGACAATTCGTACAGTTGTTTACGCTATCGGGGTTGGGCTTTGCGTCTCGGGACCGGAGCGGGTCGCCTGGGTGCCCGCGTTGCTGATCACGGGCGAAATCTGCGGGATCGCCCTGATCTGGACCTGCTACGCGCGCCGTTTTGGCCTGCCCCGTCCGAGCCTCACCGGCAGCCGATTCCTCCGCGTCTTTCTGCGCAGGGGTCGGTCGGTTTACCTGATCCAGGTCTCGCAGGCGGTCATCGGCTCGATTGACCTCTTGGTGGTCGGTCTGTTGAGTGACTGGTCGGAGGTCGGCCTGTACAGTGCACCGCATCGGATGGTCACGGCCGTTTTGACGTTTGGCCTGATCTTTCAGCAGGTCGTGTTCCCAAGTCTGGCGAGGTCGTGGCGAGACACGCCCGCCGCGGGTCGCAAGGCGATGGACGCCCTGGTTCGGGTCCTGGTTCTGGTCCTCTTGCCCGTGGCCGTCGGCACATCGACCTTGGCCAGGCCGCTGGTCCACTATCTCTTTCAGGTGGACTACGCCGATGCCAGCTTGCTGCTGGCGATGGGAGTCTGGCGAGCCCCGCTCTTGACGATGGCCTTTCTCTACCAGACGACCCTGATCGCCCTGAACCGAGAAGCGGCGGGGGTCCGGCTCTTGTTGATCGGGGCCTTGGGATCGGGGCCTCTGGTTGCGGCCTTGCGGCTCGGGTTTGGCCTGCCCGGGGCGGTAGCGGGCCTGCTTCTGATCGGTCTGGCCCTGGTGGCGGCCGGTTATGGCTGCCTGGCTCGCGAAGGTCGCCAGCCGGCCTGGCATCATCATCTCGCCAGGCCGTTGGCGGCCTCACTTTTGATGGTTCCCGTTTGCCTCATTCTCCAGCGTTATCACGTCTTGATCGCCATCGTCGGCGGCGCCTTGACCTACTTCGTTGCCTTGACCGCCCTGGGCGGCTTGCGGCTGGACGACCTGCTGACGATCTTCGGCCGTCCACGCACCGAATCGAACCATCACGCCACCCCTTTGAGAAAAGCTGGCTGACCCACCGCGTTGCAACCGATAAGGCAGGATGCCGGGCATGCGAGGTCTCAACGGACTTGCATGAGGACGTCCCCCCCCCTTTCGGTCCCCAACATGGCGGGCGCGTTGATGGATCTATTCTGCGTCGGCATGTATCGGGCCTGTTCCACCTGGCAATACGATGTGGCCGCCCTGTTGCTGGAACGCCACCGAAGCGGCCAACGGCTCGGCTATCTGACCGGAACCGAATACGCTGACCTTGACGACCGAGAGCCGGCAGGCGACGCCTGGCGGGTCGTCAAGTCGCACGAAGGACATCCAAGGTTCGCCCAAGCCCTGGCCGAAGGCCGCGCGCTGGCGATCTACTCGTATCGAGATTTGCGCGACGTCGTCTATTCCATGTTGCACAAGCGCGGGGTTTCCTTCGCCGAGTTCACCCGCCAGGGGATGGTCCATCAAGTCCTGGCCAACGATCGGTTCTGGAACCAGCAACCACTGCTTCTGGTCCAGCGGTATGAAGACCTGATCGCCCAGCCTAGCGCCGGCGTGGCCCAGCTTGCCAGGCATCTCGGCATCACTTTGGCCAAGGGAGAAGCCGACGAAGTCGCCGCCGAGTATTCCCTTCAGGCCAACCGCCGCCGCGCCGCCGAACTGGGCCGTAGGCTCCAGGCCGAAGGGATCGACGTGACCAATCCGGCCAACGCCCAGCGCTACGACAACCATACCCTCCTGCACTGGAACCACGTTCGCGACGGTCGCGCCGGCGGTTGGGGTGCGCAAGCAACCCCTCACCAGCGTGCGGTACTTTCGCGTCTGGTTTCCCTTTGGCTCGTTGCGCATGGATATGAGCTTGATCGTTCCTGGGCCGCCAGTTCTGGCCAGTCTGCCGAACCGTCCGCCCCAAGGGCCGCCCTGGCCAGGCTCCGCTGGGAATACAACCTGGCCCTCGGTTGGCTCCGCTGCTTGGGGCGGTGTGCGTCGCTACGGCATCCCCGCTTGGCGACCGCGCTCAAACGCGCCCTTGGCCTGCCCACCGAGGCCGTCGGCGCTCTGCCGGCAATCCCCCAAGCGCCGGGCTCCCACGTCCGCTTCGACGGTTCCACCTCCCACGCAAACCCAGCCCACGAACCTCTCGAAACCACAACAGCCCGCCACTCTCATTAACGTGCCTGTGTCGCCCTCACGGCCTGGATCGAACAGAATCCGTCACCGCTTCCCCGATCGGACTGCCAAAATGGCAGGTGGGTTCGTTCGGCGCAACGAGCAGAATGGTGCCCCTCGCTTCCGCTTCGGGCTTGGAAAACGTACCTCGCTTACGCTTCGGGCTTGGAAACCCGACGCGTGAGCGAGGGATTTTCTTTCGGGCTTGGAAACCCGACGCGTGAGCGAGGGATTTTCTTTCGGGCTTGGAAACCCGACGCGTGAGCGAGGGATCTTCTTCGAAAGTGGGCCGTCAAGCCATCGCGACTGCCAAAATGGCAGGTGGCTTCGTTCGGCGCGGCGAATTTTAGCCTAGCATATCTGTGTAGGGCGGCCGTCTCGGCCGCGATCTCAATACCAGAATGAGGCCGGGACGGCCGCTCTCCATCGATTCGCATGCACTTGGATCGGGAATCGGGGTATGATTCTGGGGTGGATGGGTTGCCTCGGCGCGCACCGAGACCGAAGAGGTTGAGCATAATTCAATATTCAATTGTCAAAGAACCGTGTGAATGGGATCAACCTGTAGAGTGGGTGACACGCCCATTCGTCAGCGGGCCGCGACCTTTGACTTGCGCGCGGCAGCCGCCTGTGCGCGGCGGGCGTGGCGATTGAGCGGGCGAGACGGCTTGGCAAAGCTCGGCGACACCGAGGGAGCCATCGGGGACGGTTCCGGGGGCGCTTCCTCGATCGTGGCGAACGCCTCGATCAGCGACAACAGCCTGGAAACCTCGGGCTCGCCTTCGAGCGCAACTGCGGGCGGTTCACACGGGGCGGGCTCGATGACGGGCTCGGCCAACGGGAGGGTGATGACCGGCTCGGCGACGGCTTCGGGCGCGAGCATGGTGATCGGTTCGGAATCGTGGAACCCTTCGGAGCGAACGCGGCGGAATTCGTTCAACGAGTCGTTGAGCACGCGACGCAACTTGGTCTCGTACCGCTGGAACCGAAGGAGTTCCTTCGAAGGATGCAGGGCGTAGCCCAGGCGGGTCAGTTCACGTTCCTTGGCGTCGAGCGGTTCGAGCGCCTCGACCATCAAGGTGTGAATGCCGTCGGCGTGCTCGCACATGATGGCGGCCTGATCAGAAGGGTTGGCCGAAGGGGTGAGAGTCGGGTAAGAGGCGCGCAGGTCGGCACCGACGCCCATCAAGGTCGCGGCCAGGTTGCATTGAGCCTCGTCCCAAGGCGTGTTTTCGATCAAGGGGACGCCGAGCGCGTCCCATCGGGCCAGAATCCAACGGCATCCTTGCGCGGTTTCGCGCAAGCGGCTGGCGGTCCGAGACGGGTCTTTGGGCAGGCGAGCGGCGATTTCCTCAACGGCTCGGGCGCGGTCTTCGTCCCAGCAGAAGTCAGCGCGGTCGGCCATGTCGTCGATCTGAGCGCGGATCATGAATTGACAGTAGTCGAGCCGCGCGGCGGCGTCGGCGACCTGACCGAGCAACCAGCTTTGACGATCGTTATCGGGCCGATAGGCGTCGATCAGCATGTCATGGTGTTTGGCCACGGCGTCGGTAAGGTGGCGAGGAACCAGGCCATGCTCGCTGCGCATGCCGTGGGTCAAGGAATTGAGCCTGGCGGCGAGCTTGCCGGTTTCGGTTTTGGGTCCGGTGGATTTCTGGGCGTTGCGCTGATTGGCCAATTGTCGGGCGTCGCTGCAAGACATGGGGTGATGCTCCTTGAAGAACGTGAGTCAGAACCAGGAATCGAACGACCGCCGCAGGTTTGGCGTCGAGATTCGACGCCGGTACGCGTGGACGTACTTCTGCACTCAACATCCTGCACCATCTTGCAAAGGGGCCGCGGTTATCACTTCTTTTTAAAAAAATGTCGCATTGGGTCCGAAATTCTGGACCGATGGGCCGCAGCGCCTCAACCCTTCAGGTCTTGGAACCAGCTTATCCTCATCCACCCGTTGCGACTTGCATGATGCTGTGCTCGGTCCAGGCTTCGACCGGCCGCGCCTCGCTAAGCGTCCCTCGGGTCATCACCGCGATCCGGTCGCAAATCCCCAGCAACTCGGGCAGGTAGGAACTGACCATCAACACGGCCTTACCTTGCGCCGCGAGTTCGCCGATCATGCGGTAGATCTCGGCCTTGCTGCCGACGTCAATGCCCCGCGTCGGCTCGTCAAGCAAAAGTACGTCGGCTTCTTGATGAAGCAAGCGGGCCAGCGCGACCTTCTGCTGGTTGCCTCCCGAGAGCGTCCCGATCACTTGCGACGGCCCGTTGGCCCGCACGTTGAGCGTGTGCATCCATTCCAATGTCGCGGCTCGGCGTCGGCGCGGATTGAGCCAACCCAACCAGGCGTAACGGGCCAGCGCGGAATAGGTCAGGTTGTCCTCGATCGACTGGCCGAGCGCGAGCCCTTCCCCTTTGCGGTCTTCACTGAGCAGGCCGAGCCCTTGACGAATGCGCCGCCCGGGCGTTCCTCGGCCCGCCGGACATCCATGAATCCGGATCTGTCCCGACCGAACCGGGTCGAGCCCAAAGACCGCCCTGAGCAATTCCGTCCGCCCCGCGCCCACCAACCCCGCGATGCCGAAGACCTCCCCACGACGCACGGTCAAATTGGCCTGTTTCGGCAAGTTCCAGCCAGACAATGCGCTTAAATCAAGTACCGGCCCGCCTGGCTGGTGTGGCACCCCGGGAAACATCTCGGTCAGGTCGCGGCCGACCATCTGAGCAATGATCGTCGCCAACTCCGCTTCCGCCATCGTCCCTCTTGCAACCGTGCGGCCGTCTCGGAGCACCGTGTATCGGCTGGAAACCTGGCGCACTTCTTCCAGAAAATGGCTAATATAAACAATCGCCAAGCCTCGATTCTTGAGCCGCTCAATCACTTCGAAGAGCTTGGCCGCGTCGCGACTGGTCAAGGAACTGGTCGGTTCGTCGAAGACGATCACCCTCGCGTCAGACACCAGAGCCCGAGCCACTTCAACCAGTTGTTGGGCCCCTACGCTCAGGCGGCTGGCGATCGCATCGGGCCTGATGTCGGGATGATCAAGCAAAGTCAGGGCGTCGGCGACGAGCCGTTGATGCTCCCGACGGCGAATCAGGCCGGCCGTCGTCCGCTCACGGCCGAGCATCACGTTGGCTTCGACGCTCAAATGAGGTGCCAGGGTCAATTCCTGGTAGATCATCGCCACACCCAGACGCCTGGCCTGGCGCGGACCTCGGGGCGCATAAGGAAGGCCGCCCAAGGTCATCGTGCCAGCGTCCGGCCGGTAGGCCCCGCTCAAGACCTTCATGAGCGTGCTCTTGCCCGCCCCGTTCTCGCCAATCAAGGCATGAACCTCGCCCGCCTCCAGATCAAGGGAAACCCCGTCCAAAGCGCGATTGGCTCCAAAGGTCTTGCTCACCCCCCGTACCGTCAAGAGCGGCTCGGCCGTGCTCACGGTTTGCCTCCCACCATGCCGGCATCACGCAAGGCCCGCAACATCCCGGAGGTGCTTGACTCATTCGGCGTGAAGATGCCGTCCACCCGCCCCTTGAACCGTGTCACCAGGTTCTGCGCCACCTTCTGAGCCGTATCCGAGGTCGCCCCGGCGTACTCGGAATGGTCGGGGTCCGCCCCTGAAAG
>JBDTIR010000654.1:0-5965 GCA_039936275.1 Isosphaeraceae bacterium
GGCCACGCCGAGGCCGTGCGCGTGCTGGCCGAAGCCGGCGCGGGACTCGCCTCGACGAACTCCTTGGCATTTTCGCCGTTGCACGCCGCCGCCAATCATGGTCATGCCGAGGCCGTGCGAGTGCTGCTCGTCGCCGGGGCCGATCCAAACGCGAAATTCATGAACTACACACCTCTGGACATGGCATTTAATAAAAAATATACGAATGTTATTGAAGCAATGATTCATGGTGGTATCGACCCCAACGCGGAGAACATGCGGCAGCTCACGCCGCTGATGAGGGCCATCGCGAACTTGGACGCCGACGCCTTGCGCAGCCTGCTCGCGGCCGGGGCTGATCCAAACTGGAAGGTCGGCGCGGACTCACCGGACCCGTTCTCGCACCAGGCCCTGCCCGAAGGGGCGACCGCCCTGCACCTCGCGGCCTGTCTGGGCGAGCCCGAGTTCATTACCGCGTTGCTCGATGCCGGCACCGATTCCCAGTCGCGCGACGTCCTGGACTTCACCCCGCTGATGCTGGCCACGGCAAGCGGACACGCCGAAGCGGCGCGCCTTCTCCACCAGGCGACCCCTCCTTCCGAAGCAGATGCCGCGACGATTCGCGCCTTCGAATTGGTCGCGGCTGTCCGCGCCGGCGATGAGGAGCGGGTTCGCGCGCTGCTTGACTCGGGCGTGCCGGCCGATGTCAACGTCCCAAACACGTTCAAGTACCATTATTATTTGCGATGTGAGCCGTTTCGAAGTGAATTCAAGGATGACTTCGCCTTTTTTGACGCGAGCACCGAGACCGGTGAAGGCACGTTCAACGACGCCGATCGTCCGGTCCTGAGCCTGGCCCTGGAACTCGGGCACGAGGCGATTGTTGACGCCCTGATCGCGAGCGGGGCCGGGGTCAAGACCGAGCCGAAGTCGCGTCAATTCAAGGCTCCGAGCATCACCTTGATCGACGCGGCCCGGCACGGCCGACGCTCGGCGGTCGCGTCTTTGCTGGCGGCCGGGGCCGATGCCAACGTCAAGGACCGGGATGGCTACACACCCTTGATGCACGCCGCGCAGGAGGGAAACGCCGATATTGTTTCGGACCTGATCGCCGCCGGGGCGAAGGTGAACGTCAAAAGTACCGAGAAGTCGACGCCGATCTCGCTCGCGGTGGGGCATGCCGACGTCCTGCGCGTGCTCTTGAAGGCCGGCGCGAAGGTCAAGCCCTACGATCTGACGCTTGCCGTTGTGAACGGCAACCTTGAGTCCATCCGGCTCCTGATTGACGCCATCCGGGCCAGGAAACTCACGCCCGACGCGGAAACCCTGTCCATGGCGATCTGGTCCGACTCCGGTTCGATTGACATCGTGCGGCTCTTGCTCGACGCCGGGCTCGACGTCAACGCACGCGATGGGAGTGGCAGGCCGGTTCTCGTTGCCGCCTGCTGGAAGTCCATCGAACTGGCTCGGCTGCTGCTTGACTCCGGGGCCGACGTTAACGCCCGGGGCGAGAATGGGATCTCGGCGCTCTCCGCCTCAATGATGGGTCGGCCAACAACCCTTGCCCAGCTCTTGCTCGAACGCGGGGCCGACATTGAGAACCGGATGGACGGCAACGTCAAAGGCGAAACCCCCTTGATCCGCGCGGCGGGATTCGTTCACGACGCACTTGTGACCGGCTTACTCAAAGACCCGGAGAAGCTCGCGGTCGTTCAAGCAAACGATGATAAAATGATCCGGCTCTTGCTCGAACATGGCGCCAATCTGGAAGCCCGCGACCTTGAGCAAGGCCGCACCGCCTTGATCCATGCGGCGGCAAACGGCCGGGAGCACGCGGTTCGGCTCTTGATCGACGCCGGCGCGGACCTCAATGCCCAGGATGAGCGAAACGGCCGGACGGCCTTGATGTGCACCGCGATCGAGGGACATGCGAACGTCGTTCGATGCTTGATCGAGGCTGGAGCGAACCCCAACACCGAAGACCTCGACGGCAAGACGGCCGCCGGACTGGGGAAGGGCGAGATTGCGTCGTTCTTGCGGGCCTTCGAAACGGGCCCGTCCCGTTTCGAGGGCTCGCCCACCCAGGCGCTCCGCAAGGCCAGCGAGGCGGGCGACGCGGAGGCGATCCGCCGGGCGGTGCGCGCCGGGGCCGACGTCAACGCCCGGCTCTCGGGGGGCCTGTCGGCCTTGATGGTGGCCACAGGGTCGGGAAGCGTCGAGGCCGTTCAGGCTTTGCTTGACGCCGGGGCCAATCCCAATGTTCACGATCCCGAGGGCAAGACGCCGTTGATCGTCGCGATCCAGAAGGGCAGCCCGGCGCTTGTCAAGACCCTGCTCGACGCCGGGGCCGACCCGGACGGGACCGGCAGTAAGTACGAAGGAGGCGACCCCGAGACGCCTTTATGCGTTGCCATTGGCGAGCGTTGCAACGTCTCGGGCAACGCCTGGGGTGACGTGGTTAACGGGTTTAAATATCAATATCTACTTGGAGATGAGCACGTTGAGATCGTCCGCGCCCTGATCGCGGCCGGGGCCTCGATCGACGCGATGGATGAGCGGGGGAATCGGCCGTTGTGGTACGCCTTCGACACGGGGCAAGACGAGCTGGCGGAACTCCTGATCGAGGCCGGCGCGGGTGGAGACCCGATCAGCGCCGCCTATTTGAATGCGAAGGACTTCCCCAATCGTGCCAAAGGAGAGGAATTTCAAGAACTGGTCCGCAAGATGGCCGGACTCTGCGACGCCGAGCCGAAGCCGTTGACGACGATGCCAACCCACAAGGACTTCCAGACCCTGCATCGAGACGGCCCGTTCCCGACCGGGCCGACGATCGGCGCGGCGTTCAACGTCCCTCGCGAGCGGGCCGACGAGTTGATCCACGCATACCAGGAGGAACTGCGGCGGGCGGGGGCGTTCCTCGTCATTACGGAGCGCTATACGGGAAATTTTGACTTCAACCGTCAGGTTCTTGGCCTCGTGCCGACGGATGACACGTTTACCGTGATCGCGGCCCTGTGCGGGGCTGGCACCGATTGGGACTGGGTCTGCCCCGCCTTTACTATCCGCGACCTCCGCGCGATCGAGCCGGATTACCCATTCCGGCTGATTGGCTGCGAACGCCGGTCCCTGGAACTGGAATTCGCCACGCCGATTGCCGACGTTACCGACCTGGCAACCCGCCTGAACGCGATCCGGACAACGCTCTGCGCACCGGGTATGCCCGAAGGTCCCGACCTTGAGGACGTCATCGAATCATTGCGGCGAAGCCCGCGCATCCAGTTCGGCTGGGAATGACCATCGGGCGCAAGGGGCTTGCGGCGGCCCCGGAGAACGCAAACAATACGTGGAATTGTGGATTCGATCCTTGTTCGCCAACGGATGCTTCATCACGAGGAACCCGCATGAGACTGTCCAGAACGTTCGGCACTCCCGTTTCCATGGCCGTGCTCCTCGTGACCGCGAGCCTGGCACAGGCCCAGGCGGCCGACAAGGCCGATTGGGCCCGCGTCACCGAGACCGACCGCGCCATCACGATCGACACCGACCAGCTTCAGGCGGTCATTCCCAAGAACAACCCCAAGCACTGGATGACCGGAATCGAGAAGCAATCCTTTCTCGATAAAAAGACCGGGTTCCGCGAAGCCGGCGACGGTCTGATGGTGATTGACTGGCTCATGGAAGCCGGCAGCGACGAAGCCTGGAGCGATCAGGTGATCGCGCCCGACGGCAACGGCGTCGGGCGTTATACCTGGTTCGCCAACGAGACCGACCCAGGCCAGCGCGAGTACGCCCGGATAGCCCACGGCACCACCCATCGCAAACGCATGATCGAAGGGCCGCAACTCTGCTACCGCATGAAGCCCGTTCAACCTGAGATCATCCGAGGCGACGACTTCGTTGCGATCAAGACCACGTACAAGTACGAATACGCCGCCCCGGGACGTAAGCCAGGGTCGCGCTGGACGCAACTGGTCGTGTTTCCTAAAGGCAAGCGTTATTTCGTCTTGATGGACCGGATCGACACCGTCAACGATTCCGATGAAATGTTCCTGCGCAACGATACGCCGGGCTGTATCCGCCATGAAAAAGGGGACACGTTCAGCGAGGTTTATCTCAGCTACCTCAACGGTCCCGAAGGCTTGCGGATTCCGTCCAAGGAGTTCTTCACGCCCTTCGCGCCCGATGAGAAGTTCAATTACCGCCGAGACTCAAACAAGAAGCCCGAGAACTTCATCCGCGCCTACCACCTGCGCGATAAGGAGACCGGCAAGGACGGCCCCTGGGTCGCCGGCCTGACGCTCGATCCCTCCGTGGTTTACGAGGCCTGGTGCAGCCAGCGCGCCGGCATCATCGTCATGATCGAGGAAGTTCACGGCAAGCCCACCAAGGCCGGCGACACGTTCAGTGCCGCTCATATCGTCGGCTTCTTCGATAATATCAAGGACATGCACACGCTCTACGAACAAAACAAGGGCAACACCGCCCTGAGCGTCGACGCCTCGGGATGGAAGCTTCTGAAGTCATTGAAAACTCAAAACAAGTCGTCGTAAACCGGTTTTTCCATCAGGGTCGTCCTCCTGGCTCGATGCAGGAGGACGATCCCGACGACGACAGCGAGCAAAACCACCGCCAGGCCAATCATCAGAGCCACCACCAAGGCGACCCCGAGTACGATCAGGGCGACGATCGCTCCGACAACGATGAGAGCGAGGAGCAGTAGCGTACTTAGCATCCGAATACCAAATCTGTGTTATTGCGATGTTTGCGCATGTCTTGTCTACACAAAGCCCATTGGTTCGCCAACCTCGCGGTTCGTCGCACCAACGGCCCCGCCGCTCCGGTGGTTCTTCGACGACGATGATCGAATATTCATTTCCATTCCGGGCAATTAGATAACGATTGAGACCTCTGTTTGCCCATCCAGGAATTCATTCGCCTGACCTTGGGAAATTATTTGCGCGATAATTCGTAGTTCGATCAGTTAGCCATGCGCGATTGAATCATGTTGATTGTTTGTTGATTAATTGTTTGTAAATTTTTGAAATAAATTGGGAGAGGTTGCTTGAGAATCGGTCGAATCTGGATCTGGTTGATCGGCCTGGCGCTCACCGGGGCCTTGGCCTTCTGGATCCCTTGGCCGTCCGAAGCGGCGGGCCTGGGGCCGATTGCGCTCGTTTGTCTGGTCGGTCTGGTCGCGGCGATGGCGGAACTGGTCGTGGCGGTTCGATCCGGCGAGGCGACGACGCGACGATCCTACCCGGCCGACGCCGAGCCCGCCGATGGGCGGGTCGGCTTGGCGAAGGTGGTCGGGGTCCTGGGCGAACCGAACCCGGTCGATCCCCGGTTCCATCATTTCCTGACCCTGGACGAGGTTTCTCGCCTGATTCCTCTGGGTCGAGGCGCGCCGGTACTCTGGGGGCGGGTGGTGTTGTTCTCCTTGTTTGTCGGTCGTGACGGGCGAGGCTGGTCGAGCGAGGAAATCGCCGAGGCGCACAAATCATTGATCCGAGCGGGCGAGTGGATTGAGCGCGAGGCGATCCGCTGGGGAGCGGCGGTGAACATCGAACTGGCCGACACGGTCTTCGTGGCGGAGGACAACCTGGTTGAGGATGTCGAGATCGGTTTCGTGCCCGAGGGGGACGAACAGGGCCCGCTTGAGGCACTCGCCCTGGAGAACGCCCTGGCCAGCGCCAGCAAGGCGGCCGCGCGGTTGGGGTTCGCCGACGTGGCCGACTTGATTGAGCGGATCGGGGCTCGGGTCGAGGCCGACGGCCGGGTCTGGCTGGTCCATCTTCGTCGCGCCGGGCGTTCGATCGCCGCGCTTGAACAAGACTCGGGCCTGCCCGGGGTCAACCTGGCCGTCTGCTACGCCAGGGAGACCGGCTTCTCCGAGCCCCTGGTCGGGCCGCCCTTCGCCGACCCGGTAACGTTTGTCCACGAGTTGATGCACCTCTTCGGTGCCGAGGACAAGTACAGCGTCTCGCTA
>JBDTIR010000655.1:0-8875 GCA_039936275.1 Isosphaeraceae bacterium
AAAATAGACAATCAGAGGCAGAATTTTCTTGTGTACTAACGAACACCATGATAAAAGAAAGGGCGTTGGTGAGATCGCGCTGATTCCTGCGTGGAGGTCGCCCAAAGATGGCTCGCCGCCCTTCGAACTTGAGTCCGCCGTCCGACCCGGCATGGCCGACCTTGCCGCTGGTTGGGTTTCGGAGGAACCTTCGCATGGCACGGGACCAGATCGCGGCGCGTGGCCTGCCCAGGAATGAGGACCGACCCAACGACCCGGCCCCTGATCGTTGTTCGCCGCTGGAGCCGACTTCTGGTCATCCTGGTCCAGCTCCCTGGCCGGTTCGAGGCGAGTCCAACCCGGACGGTCGCGACTGACGAGCCCTTTGGGGTTGCTCTGGAACCTGGCCGCGAATCAAAGGCAGGTTGATCCCAAAAGGGGACAAGGCCAGACTTCGGAGCGAATGAGGGAAACCTTGTGAGATCGGCTGTTGTGCCAGTCTGGCATTGCCTTTTTTCGAGACTTCGAGAAAAATGCCGCCGCGTTTGAACGGGGGGCGCGAGGCCGCCCGAACGGCCGGGGTCCGCGGCATCTTGGGTGCGGGGCGGACCGGGTCGGACGTCAAATCCAAAGGCCGGCAAGGAGGCTGACGCCGATGGCACGCTGGTTCGTCGACCGTTCCGCGCAACGGGGTATCCCTTCGGTCAGTCTGCGCCGACTTTTGCCCGAGGCCAGGTTCGTCGGCTGTCGAGACCTGGTCGTCTCGGGCTGCTCGGCCGATAGCCGCAGGCTCGACCCTGGTCAGGTCTTCATTGCCTTGCGGGGCAATCGGCACGATGGCCACCAGTTCGTGGACCTCGCTCTGGAGCGAGGGGCCGCGGCGGTCGTGGTCGAGAGGCTCTGCCCGACGGCTGGACCGCTTCAGGTTGTCGTCCCAGACTCCCGACAGGCACATGCCAGGCTCTGCCACGCCTTGGCCGGCGGCCCTTCAGAGACCTTGCCGGTCATTGGCGTGACCGGGGTTTCGGGAAGGTCAGCAACAATTATGTTCCTGCGTGCAATCCATGAATTGAGCGGCGCTCGGTTCGGCCTGATTGGCGCTTCAGGCTGGTCCGACGGTGTGAATCCACACCCGGCCGGATCGACCTTGCCAGGCCCCGAACCCCTGGCCGAGATGCTCGCGGCGATGGTCGAGCGCGGCTGCGTCGGCAGTGCGATCGAGGCCGACGATGAGGCTCTGGATCGCCGCTCGATCGCGGGAATCCAGTTTGACGCGGCCATTGCTCTCGGCGTCGAGGGCCCTGAAGACGAATCAAACGGAGCCGTTCTCGCCCGTCAGAGGCGACAAGCCAGGTTGTTCCGCCAGATCGTGCCGGGCGGCCTGGCGGTCGTCAATGCCGACGATCGCCAGGCCGACTTGCTCAGCGCGGTGAATCTTGAGTCGAGGCGGGTCTCCTTCTCCCTGGAAGGTTCAGGCGACGTCTGCGGTCGGATCGAGCGGATGGACGCCTCGGGGACCAGGCTCCGGCTCTTCGGCCTCGATCGAGAGGCGACCGTGACCTTGCGTCCGATCGGCCGACGGAACGCAACCGCAGCCCTGGCGGCGGCAACTTTGGCCTGGGCGCGCGGCCTGCCCACTGACTTTGTGGTTGCCGGCCTTGAGGCCGTGGCCCGCGTGCCGGGCCAGCTCGAACCGCTTGCCGATGATGCAAGTCCGTTCCTGGTCGTCGCCGACCGGGCCCGCACCGGGCTCGAACTGCGTGAGACCTTGGCGGTTTTGCGCGAGGTCTGTCCGGGCAGGATTCATGCCTTGCTGAGTGTCGGCGACGGGCCGTCCTCGCGCGCTTCCCTGGCCGGACTCGCTGAGGTCGGAGTCGATCGCCTGGTCCTCACGCTTGACGATCCCCGAGCCGCCGGCACCGACCCGGTCCTTGATGGGTGTCTCGCCAGTCTGCGCCGGCCAGGCCGGGTGCGTGTCGAACTCGACCGCCGACTTGCCATCGAGGAGGTATTGTCCCAGGCGGTCGCAGGCGATGCGGTCTTGATCATCGGCCGAGGGGTTCACACCGTATCGATCCGCCCCGACCGCGCCTTACCCGTTGGCGACCGCGCCCTCGTTGCCCGATGGCTTCGCCAGCGTCGGACCCCTTTGCGTCGATCGGCCTGAGTTCAAAAAGGCTCGCTCGATGCGACATCGAGCGAGCCTTTAGGTTGAGCACGTCGGGATCAAGTGTCAACGCATACGGCTGGGACGTCCGCAGTTCGTACTGAATCATGGCAATCGTCGAGTTCGGACCCTTCATGGTCGGCACGGCTGTCGATGTCATTGGGCAGTCCGTCGCGACCAGGACGAATGTGTTGGTGATCGGCTTCATCGTTGAGGCCCTCCGACTTGCTCGCCGGTTGCCTTGAGTCTAAGGAAGTTGCGCGAAGACCCCCGGCACGACCTCGGCGAGTCGGTCCGCGGCGGAGACGGCGTGGTCGCGGAGGGTCCAGAGGTCCTTGAGACTCGAAGGCCGCCGCCAGATCGCCCCGAGGGCCGCTCCGAGTCGGTAACTGCCGGTGGAGCCGAGGATGCTGAGCACCTCAGCCGGCAGGTCGGTTTGCGCTTCGTCGCTGACGACCCGGATCGACAGGAACCGGATGCCTCGCGTGGCGCAGACGTTGGCCACGGACGAGGTCTCCATGTCCACAACGTCGGCCCCGAACCGCTGGTGTAGCTCGGCCTTTTCGAGGGCCGTCCGCACGATCGCATCGACGGTCAAGACTCGGCCTGACGTGATCCGCCGCCCTGGAGACTCGTCGATGGGAGGCGCCAGGTCGATCGCCAGACGGAGGCCGTCGAGATCGACCACCTCGGTGGCGAAGACAATGTCGTTGCGTCCCAGTGAGGGGTTAAGAGCGCCGCCGAACCCCACCGAGAGTACCCAAGCGGGCCTGTGCCCGGCGAGCAAGAGTTCCGCCCCTCGGCGCGCAGCCTTGCGGCCGGGGCCGGCGATCACCGCCGCGACGACCCGGCCGCCGCAGCGTCCTTCGAAAACCTTGAGCCGCCCGGCCGTGTAGGTCCGGACCCTGGTGAAGCGTTCCAAGAGCGGCCCGACCTCGATCGGCAGGGCCGCCACCAGGCCAATATCGGCTGGCGCGGGCGGTAGCGCCAGCGCGACCGGCGTTGGACCGCCGCTGGCCATCAATAACTCCTAATCATGTTCAAGTGAACTGCCAGCGGATCATCTTCAAGGTGTCGCCGAGGCGGCCGTTGACCCCCAGGGCCGCCGACGCCTCGTAACCGGAGTGAACCATGCAGTTCTCGCACCTCGGGTCGTTACCGTAGCCGTACTTGTCCCAGGGGGTCTTGTTCAAGAGGTCGTCAAACGTCTTGTGGTGGATGTCGGTGATCAGGTAGCACGGCCCTTTCCACCCTTTGACGTTGCGGGTCGGGTTGCCCCAAGCCGTGCAGCTCATCTCGCGCTTCCCTTGGAGGAACTCCAGGAAGATCGGCGAGGTGGCGAACTTGTACTTCTTGAACATCGTGCTCGCGGCGCGGAACTTGGCGCGAATGTCCGCGCGATCCATGAACATTGATTTATCGCCAACGGCCGCATAACTGTAGCCAGGGGAGATCATAAATCCATCAACATTCAATGTAGTCAAGTAGCCGAACAGTTCTTCGAGTTCGGCCATCTCGGTCTCACGGTACACGGTCGTGTTCGTGCAGACCATGAAGCCGGCATCCTTAGCCGCCTTGATGCCGTCGATCGCGAGGTCGAAGACCCCCTTGCGTTCGACCGCGATGTCATGGTTCTCGCGCATGCCGTCAAGGTGAACGTTGAAGAAGAAGCGGTTCGACGGCCGGAACTCATCAAGTTTCTTGCGGATGAACATGCCGTTGGTACAGAGGTAAACGGTCTTCTTTCGTTCGAGGACCTTGGCCGCCAACTCGCCGATGCCTGGATAGATCATCGGCTCGCCGCCGCAGATTGACACCACCGGAGCGCCGCATTCATCGACGGCGTCGAGGCATTCCTGCACCGAGAGCTTCTGCTTGATCGTGGATTCGTATTCACGAATCCGTCCGCAGCCTGTACAGGTCAGGTTGCAGGCGTGCAGGGGTTCCAACATCAGGACCATGGGGAACCGCTTGGTCCCCGACAGCTTCTTCTTCGCCATGTAACCGGCGATATTCAGCGTCATCGGCAGCGGGAACCGCAATCCCATCGGGGTGATCTCCTTTGAGGAACGATGTTTCACCACGGAGACTGCGCGGAATTCGGAGAGGAAGAGAGTCGAATCCGGTTAAAGGATCGCAAAGGCAACTCTCTTCAACGGTGCTCTCCGTACTTAACACCATCCGTGGTGATCTCATTTTCAGACGTCGAGTGAGAGAGCGATCGCGGGGACTCGGGTGGCCAGGGCGCCCGGGGTGGACGGCTCGAACAGAGACGCGGCCGCCGAGGCGCGGAACCGGGCCAGGGCCAGCAAGGGGAAGTAGACTCGGTAAAGGTGATACTTCAGGTAGAAGACGCGAGGGAAGCCGGTGCCGGTGAACGCGGTTTCGTTCCAGGTTCCGTCGGAGCATTGGGTGTCGAGGAGGTACGAGACCCCTTTACGGACAGGCTCGGAATGGGTTTCGCCGGCGGCCATCAGTCCGAGCACGGCCCAGGCGGTTTGCGAGGCGGTAGGCTCGCCTTGCCCTTTGGTCGTGGGGTCGTCGTAGCTGTGGCAACTCTCGCCCCAGCCGCCGCCGTCCTGCTGGACCGATTTGAGCCAGGCGACGGCCCGGCGGACCCTCGGGTCATCC
Organism: Isosphaeraceae bacterium; assembly: GCA_039936275.1. Classification (GTDB taxonomy): domain Bacteria; phylum Planctomycetota; class Planctomycetia; order Isosphaerales; family Isosphaeraceae; genus JBDTIR01. The sequence continues at coordinate 4,778 of JBDTIR010000655.1, forward strand.
ATTGGGAAGTCAATCGCCCGCAGGCCCAGCAAAACCTGCCAGGTCCCGTAGATATAGTTGACGCCCCAACGGCCGTACCAGCACCCTTCGGGCTCCTGGGTCGCCCAGAGGAACTCCAGGGCCGCTTGCACCGAGGGGTGGTCGATCCGATGCCCTTGGCCGCCGAGCATCTCAAGAATTCGAGCGGTGATGTCGGCGCAGCTCGGGTCAAGCATCGCGTTGTGGTCGGCGAATGGAACTTTTGTGAGCACTTCATTATCAATATCGGCGTCGAAGGCCGCCCAGCCGCCGTCGCGGTTCTGCATCGCCAAGATCCAGGCGACCGACCGCTCGACCGCGGCTTGGCAAGCCGGGCTGCCGGCCAGGGCCGTGCGGCCGAGCGACATGATGACCATCGCCGAGTCATCGATATCGGGATAGAATTCGTTGCTGAACTGAAAATACCAGCCGCTTGGTTCGACCTTTGGCCGTTGGGCCTGCCAGTCGCCCGGCGAGCGCACCTCTTTGTCCAGGAGCCAGCGTCCGGCCTGGAGCAAGGCGGGGTGGAACCCGGGCAGGCCGGCATCGGCCAGGGCGATTGCGGTGATCGCCGTGTCCCAGACTGGCGAGACGCAGGGCTGCAACCGGATCGTGCCGTTTTCCTCGATCATCAGGTCGTCAAGCTGTTCCATCGCCCAGCGGAGCAAAGTGGAGTCTGGGCCGTGGCCCAGGGCCGTCAAGACGATGACCGTGTAGATCATCGGCGGGAAGATCGCGCCTAGGCCGTCGGAGTCCTCGCAGTGGTCGAACATCCAACGCTGGGCCGCGCGGAGGCCGGGGCGTCGCCACGACGCCGGCACGACCCGCTCGGCCAGCTTGAGCAACCGATCGATCACCAGGAACGTGTTGGTCCACGAGATGAGAGACTTCGTTCGACGTGAAACAGCCGGCAAGTCCGGGCGAAAAAGTTCGCCGATCCCCAGCTCGGGCGCCACGGCTCGCACCGGTTTCAGGGCTGAGATGATCGACAAGGGCACGACGATCGTTCGCGTCCAGGCCGACATGGCATTGAGGCTGAACCGCAGCCGGCTCGGCACGAACAGGATCTCTGGCGGCACGCTCGGGCACTGGTCGTAACTGATCTGACCCAGCAGCGCCAGGTAAAATCGTGTGAAGCTGTTGCACTCCAGGGCCCCGCCGGCTTTGAGGATCAAGTCACGCGTCTGGACCATGGTCGGATGTTGTGGGTCCATTCCGACCAGCTTGAGCGCGAAGTATGCCTTGACCGACGCGCTGATGTCGAACGGTCCACCAGGATAAATCGCCCAGCCACCCTCAGGACGGCGCAGTTCGTGTAAATATTTGCACGCTTTAATACAAACTTCGTCCTTCTCGCGGCCGAGAAAGGCCATCAAGAGGACGTATTCGGACTCGAGGATCGTGTCTCCTTCGAGTTCGCCGCACCAGTAGCCGTCGGGGTGTTGATCTTCCAGCAGCCGGGCCTGGGTCGCCTCGACGGCCTGATCCAGAGTTCCCGAAGAGAAAGAAGGGCGAAACGTCGGGGACCACCCGAAGACCGTGCGTAGCGTCTGTTGGTGCCCGCCACCATCCTTGTTGGCGATCATGCGATCCAGGTCCCTTTCCCTAGGTTCCGGGGCGGCTCGGCCCGTCGGGGGATAAGCCACCGCGCGGCCAGCACCCGTTCTCCAGGGGCCAGACCGCGCGGGCGACATCCTACGTGGGGAACGGAAGAGGGATCAAGGCCAGTGTTGCAAAAAACGCCAAGAAATTGAAAAAAACGGTAAATCAGAATGACGAGGGAAGTCGTGACGGCACTTGTTCGCCGCTTCAGTCAATGATGAACGTCGGTTCGACCCGAAAACCGCGCAGGATCGCCATCGACCTCAAGACGGCCTTGACGCGGGGAACGTCGGCTGCTTCGGTCACGGAGCCGCGGATTTCCAGGGTGTCGCCGGTCAGGCGGACCCGGTCCAGATGAGCCTGGTCGCCAAGCTGGCGGCGGATCTGGGCCGAGAGGTAAGGCTCGACGTCCTCGGGGCGGCCCTTTTCGATCAAGGGGTTCGTTCCTTCGCCGTCAGGGACGCGGAACTCAAGGCGGTCATTGATCTGGATCACGCCCGGAACCCGTTCCACGGCGCGGAAGGCGAGCATGGCTTCATAGACCGTGGGCACCCGGCCGCTCAGGGAGACGAGCCCGTCGCGGGCAGTCGCATGGACGGGCAAGCCGGCCAGGGTAGGGCGGTGCTTGATCGCGTCGGCGAGCTTGTCGTCCAGGCTGCTCAGTCCGAACTGGATCGCAGGCTCGGGCGGCCGGTTCTGTTCCCGGGCAGGCTCGGGGTCGGGCGCTGGACGGTTCGGAACGTGAGGGATGGGAGGAGGCGGCGGCTCGTCCGGGTCGCGGTCGGGCTCGGCCCCATCGACGTCAATGGCCGGAGGCTGGGGGCCTCGGATCGTCAGTTCATTGCGGACCTGGGTGATCCCCGGAGTCTGGGCAAATTTCTGCCCAATGGCGATCGCTTGGGCCAGGGTCGGCACACTCCCGCGCAAGACCACCACCCCCAGGGGGTCGATGGCTGCGTCCACCTCCCCTTCAGGAGCATTCGAGCCACTCTCCGCCTGGGCTGGAGGGGACTGGGCTTGAGGCTGGGCCTGACCCATACCCATGCCCATGGAAGGATCGGCGAGTCTCGGATCTTGGGGTCGGTCGAGCCCAAGCCGGTGGGCACTCAGAGCGCCCCACCAAGGAGGGTAGCTGATCGCTGGAGGCTCGAACCCCCAGAACGGGTCATCCACGTAACCGAACAACGGAGGGGGATAGACGTAAGGTATGGCTCCTGAAACCCTTGAGTAGGCAGGGGCTGGAAGCCTCTGAGGTCCGACCGGCTCGGCAGGCATTCCGCCTGGTCGGGGACCATAAGGAGCCATTCGCCCGCCTGCCGCCGCGGCTGCCTCGGCCGCCGCGGCGTTGGCGGCGAGCCCGGCTCGCTGGATCTCGGCGGTGTCGATCACCAGATCATCGCCGATCGACGGAACCATGGACGTCGCGATCCCGACGGCGACGTCGTGAATCACCTTCGTACCTACGCGACCAACCAGGACTGGCCGGCCCCTTCGTTGGATCACTCCGAACCGATACGGTGCCGTGATCGGGTTTGATTGGAGGGCCTGAAGGATCTGGGTTCCAATAGTCGATTCTTGGAACTGGTTATTTTGGGTGATTTGGGATAAAGCGGTTGACTCGACGCTCGGTAAGGCGATCCCAACGAGACCGAGCAGTGTAATGGACCATCCTCGACGTAACATGGGTGGACCCCTCCGGGTGGATGGGGGTCCGTTCTTTTTGATCTTGATCGAGATGCGCAAGGCCCCCGCTTAAAAGTTTAGGTTCAGCGGGTGTCGCGGGCAAGGTGCAGGTGTGGTTAATCACGAACATGGCCTGGAATCGTTGGCAAACCGGCGTCCCGTTCTCCCCAACAAAAGGGGAGAACGGGGGCCGGAGCGAATCAAAAAGGGCCCGGCGGGATCAGGCCCGGCTGGCGATCTCCTCGGCCGAGCCGTCGGGGACGTCCCGGGTCTTGTAGTCGAACCAGGAACTCTGGAACTCGATGCGTTTGTTGGTGCTCATGGCCAGGTTGCTGGTCAGGGCGACGATGGCGTCGGCCATGGCGACTTCCCCCGTGCAGCGGGGTTGGTTGTCGGTATCGCCGTGGTAGTCTTTGTGTTCGCTGCCGCCGCCGCCGTGGCGGATGCAGTAGGCGAAGTGTTCCAGTTCTTCGCGGTAGCCGCGCGAGATCGGGGTGCTGGTGGCGGTGCCGCCGAGCGACGAGGCCTCGCTCGGTCCCGCGGCGCTGGGGCTGGTCTCCATGACGGGCTGCTTGCCCTTGGTCTCCATGGTGATGCTGGTGTTGCGGCCCCCGCCGCCTTTGGGATTGTTGGGGTTGGGCTCCTTGAACAGGAGGATTTCCTTTTCCTCCTCGACGATCATGGTCCCCCGATTGCCGTAGACCGTCTCGCCGTAGTTCTCGAACCGGTTGGTGTTGATCGAGGAGTAGGTGACGATGACGCGGTCGTGGGGTTCGCCCTTGGGGCCGGGGAACT